>JAIVTZ010000490.1:0-3513 GCA_049188105.1 Deltaproteobacteria bacterium
TCTTATCCTGTAGCTGCTTGGGGATCTCGGAGTACTGGGCGAACTCCATGTGGAAGTCGCCACGCCCCTGGGTGATGGAACGCAGGGTCGGCGCGTAGGTCAGCAACTCGGCGAGCGGGACCTGGGCCTTCACTGTGGTGGTGCCGTCCTCGGAGTCCATGCCCTGGACGCGGCCGCGGCGCGAGTTGAGGTCGCCCATGACGTCGCCGAGGTGGTCCTCGGGGGTGTAGACCTCGATCTGCATGATGGGCTCGAGCAGGGTCGCCTTGCACTTGGCGGCAGCTTCCCTGAAGGCCTTGCGACCGGCGAGCTTGAACGCCATTTCCGACGAGTCCACCGCGTGCTCCTTACCGTCGAGGAGGGTGATCTTGAAGTCCACCATCGGGTAGCCCGCGAGGACGCCGCGCTCGGCGGCCTCCTGGATGCCCTTGTCCACCGCCGGCCGGTAGGTCTGCGAGATCGAGCCACCGAAGATCTTGTCGATGAACTCGTAGCCCTTGCCGCGGTTGGGCTCCATGGTGATCGAGCACTGGGCGAACTGGCCCGAACCGCCGGTCTGCTTCTTGTGCCGGGTGGTGACCTCCGCCGACGACTTGATGGTCTCGCGGTAGGGCACCTTGGGCTGGTGGAGGACGACGTTGACGTTGTAGCGTTTCTTGAGCCGGCCGATCACAACCTCGACGTGGAGCTGGCCGGTGCCGGAGATCAGCATCTCCTTGGTCTGCGGGTCGCGGCCGATGGTGATGGTCGGGTCCTCGTCGCGGATCTTGACGAGCGCCGTGGCGAGCTTGTTCTCGTCACCCTTGGACTCGGCCTCGAGCGCGAAGCTGATCGCCGGCTCGGGAATCGTCACCGGGGTCAGCTTGATGTCCTGCTTGGCTTCGCACAGGGTGTCGCCGGTGTGGGTGTTCTTGAGCTTGGGAAGCGCACCGATGTCGCCGGCGGCAAGCTCGGTGACGTGCTCGAGGTCCTTGCCCAGCGGAATCGACAGCGCGCTCAGGCGTTCCGCTGAATCACGGGTGGAGTTGGAAACGTTGGCGTCGGTGGCGACACCCCCAGAAAACACACGCATCAGGGTGATGTGGCCTGCAAAGGGATCGGAGATCGACTTGAAGATATAGGCCGCGAAGGGAGAATCGGAGGAGATCTCGAACTCCTTCTCCTCGCCGTCCACCGTCACCTGAACGGGGCGCCAGTCGGGCGCCGGGGCGAGCTCGACGAGGGCATCCATGAGCGGCTGAACGCCGATATTCTTGGCCGCGGCGACGGCGAAGACCGGCAGGAGCTCGCGGGCGATGATCGCTTTCTTGAGGCCCTTGGCGAAGGTCTCGGCGTCGAGCTCGCCGTCCTCGAGATACGTGTCCATCAGCTCTTCGTCCTGCTCGGCAACCATCTCCATCAGTGCCTCACGCGCCGAAGCGACGGCATCCGCCATGTCGCCCGGAACGTCGGTCTCCTGCACCTTGTCGCTCTCGTCGTGTTCCCAGCTATATGCCTTGCCGCTGACCAGGTCGACGATGCCGGAAAAACTCGACTCCTCACCGATGGGCAGCTGTAGCGGGGTCACTTCGCGGCCGTACTTCTTCTGAAGGGCCTCGACCACGCGAGAAAAGGAGGCCCGGTCACGATCCATGAGGTTGACTGCAAACAGGACCGGCAGGCCGAACTCGGTGGCGGCCTTCCACATCTTCTCGGTCTGCACCTGGATCCCACCGACTGCGGACACCATCATGAGGGCCGCATCGGCAACCCGGAGGCCCTGCATGGCGTCGGTGCTGAAGATGCCATAGCCCGGGGTGTCAATGAGGTTGATCTTGACCCCTTTGTGCTCGAAGTTGGCAACCGCGGTGTTGATGGTGATCTTGCGGTCGTGCTCGTCCTCGTCGAAATCGGTGGTGGTGTTGGCGTCGTCCACCTTGCACAGGCGGTTCACGGCGCCGCTGTCGAAGAGCATCGCCGACACCAGCGAGGTCTTGCCGGTATCGGGGTGGCCGACCACCGCCACGTTACGAATGTTCTCTGTCGCGTACACGGTCATGGATATTCCTCCGCTCATCGGGTTGGTACCCGGGCTTTTGCTGTATCAGTCGCTGGATGTCACCGCCGTGACGTCTTCACCGGTCAGCAGCCGGTAGGCCTCCCTGTAGCGCGACAGGGTGCCCTCCACCACCTCGGGTGGGAGGGTCGGCGCGGGCGGCTCCTTGTCCCAACCGCTCGCCTCCAGCCAATCGCGTACGTACTGCTTGTCGAACGACGCCTGGGGTCGTCCCGGCTGGTAATCGTCTGCCGGCCAGAACCGCGATGAATCCGGCGTCAATGCCTCGTCCATCCAGACGATTCTGCCGTCTTCGTCAAAGCCGAACTCGAACTTGGTGTCGGCAATGATGATTCCGCACTCACGGGCGTAGTCGGCGGCCGCGCCGTAGAGCTCGAGCGTGAGGTCACGAAGACGGGTCGCCGTCTCCTCCCCCACGATCCCAACCATCCGTTCGAAGCTGATGTTCTCGTCGTGACCGTCGGTGGCCTTGGTCGCCGGGGTGAAGATGGGTTCGGGCAGCCGCGCCGACTCCGTCAGTCCCTGCGGCAGACGGATGCTGCAGACGGTACCGTCGGAGGAGTACTCCTTCCATCCCGATCCGGAGAGGTAGCCGCGGGCCACACACTCCACGGGGATGGGCTCCAGCCTGCGAACGAAAACGCTGCGACCGGCCAGCTCGGGATGATTCTTGAAGGGGGTGGGGAAGTCGGCCAGATCGGTGGCCAGGAGGTGGTTCGGCACGCGGTCGGCAAATCGCCGAAACCAGAATGTGGAAAGCCGGGTGAGAATCTCACCTCGACCGGGGATGCCCGGCGACAGCACGCTGTCGAAGGCGCTGATCCGGTCGGTGGCGACCAGAACCAGCGCGTCGTCGGTAGCGTAGATGTCACGGACCTTGCCCCGGCTCACCAGGTCTCCCGAAGCTATCGAGGTGGTGAGCAGGGCCTCTCCCATTTCCTCAAGCTTCCTTGCCGGAGATGATCGCGTTCGCCTGGCGCGCCATGCGCGCCTTGTAGCGAGCCGCCGTGTTTCGGTGGAACACTCCCTTACGCCAGCCGATGTCGATCACCGACATGGTCTCGGGGAGGAGCTCCTTTACCTTGGCTGCATCGCCGTCGGCCATGGCGATTCGCATCATCCGCATCTGGCGGCGTACCCTGGTCCGCACCGAACGGTTGCGCATCCGGCGTTCGAGCGACTGGCGGTGGCGCTTGCGCGCCTGCTTCTTCGTTCCCTTGATCGTAGCCATCGAATCGACTCTCCTTCACCGGACGCAACTCTCGCTGTTGCGTCGGGTCGCATATTCTAACGGAAGTTTTGGATTCAGGCTAGTCTTTTACGGCTTTACGGCTTTACGGCTTTACGGCTCTACGGCTTTACGGCTTTACGGCTTTACGGCTTTACGGCAAAGACGGTCGGGCTTCACATCAGCATTATCAATGCCTATGTGTCGTCCTGCCGTATGGCCGTCTTGC
>JAIVTZ010000491.1:0-3554 GCA_049188105.1 Deltaproteobacteria bacterium
TGCTTTTCGCAAATCGTGCTCCTCAACGTAGTGTAACTACGCCTGCGTCGCCCAATTCGCGAAAATCCCAACATCTGACTACCCTTCGCCGCCCTCGCTACGAAACCCGGTGAGAAGACTGGGCTGGGCTCTTTTACCGATCGCTGGGTACTTTTCCGGATAATGGAGAGAAGTAACCGCCATCACCACAGGGACCCGAAAAAACCCGAGTTGGGGCCGCCGACTCGACGGGTTGGCGATCAGGGCTCCTGGCCCTCGAGGAGACGTTCAACGAAACCGGGAAACCATGAACCGTCCGGAACCTGGATCTTCCACCCGTTGACGAAGTATGTGGGGGTAGAGTTCACGCCCAGTGCCTTGCCGAGGCTCATCTGCCCATGCACCGCATCAATGGAGGGTTTTTTCAGATAACAGGCCCGAAATGCGGCCTCGTCCAGTCCCCGTCCGGCGATGAAATCCAACGACGTGGGCGTCACGAAGGAGACCTCCATCTCGCGCTGGAGGCTGTAGAAGATTTCCTTGAACGGGATCAACATCCCGGGATTCTGGAGAGCGATGCACCAGGAGGCGCTCGAGGCGCGAAACGACCAGGGGTGGATCTGGGTCAGCGGGTAGCTCACCATGCCGTGGCGGATAGCGCCCGCGTGCTTGCCGAGCGCCATCTGGATGATCGGCCACTTGGATTTGCAGGCCGGACACTCGAGATCCGAAAACTCGACGATCTCCACCTTGGAATCGGCGCTGTCCTCGGAATCCCACATGACGAGGTCGCTGTCGGCAAAGAGGCGGCGGCGAAAGGCCACCGGATCTTCCTTGAGGGACATCTCCGAGCCCATCACCACGTACTTGCCGTCGGCGGTGATGGCTGCCGGGCGTCGAAACTCCCCATACCCGGTGTCGACCAAGAGGGTCAGGGGGATCAGCGCGCCCGGACGACGCGGCCCGACATCCCACTCCACCCTCGCCTTGAGGCCCATCGAGGCCTTGAGCGCTTCGGGCAGAAAGCTCTCGAGAAAGGTCTTCACCGCTTCCGGCCCGGCCCCCGCGCCCTGAAACGGCAGCTCGCCGATGCTGCCGAGCCACGCGGAGTCGGTCGCCTCGTCGACGAGAACCGTCGGTTGCCCAGACAGTAACCTGCTCGCACACGTGCGCTCGACGGAGACGACACGATAGGGCCCGGCCGGGGTCTGGTGACGGGTGTTCTCCACCAGCTTGAAGGTCGAGTCCGGGTACCAGGCGATGGTGCGCCGGACGAAACGGACCGTCCGCTCGTCCGGTTCGGGGGTTGCGGCGTCCTGCGCGCCAATGGTGGCGGCCCCCGCAATAACCAACGCGAGTGTTACCATTAAATTTCGACAGAGTCTCATCCTCATTCATTACTCCCGTTGAGATTGTAACAGTCGCTCTCGGAGCTATCAGCTATCAGCTTCAAGCCAACATCTCATAGCTTCTGCTGTGGCTACTCGGTCTCGGCCGTCTCTTCGACCTCTTCCGCCGGCGCCGCCTGCTCCGTACCGGGCAGCAAGCCGAGCGCCTCGCGCAGCTTGACCTCGAGCTCGTCGGCCACATCCTGGTTGTCCTGTAGGAATTGGCGCGCCGCCTCACGGCCCTGGCCGATACGGGTCTCGCCGTAGGAGTACCAGGACCCCGACTTCTGCACCAACCGGTGCTCGACGCCGAGGTCGAGGAGCTCACCGGTAAAGGAGATGCCCTCGCCATAAAGGATGTCGAACTCGGCGACCTTGAACGGCGCCGCGACCTTGTTCTTGACCACCTTGGCCTTGGTGCGGTTGCCGATGACCTTGTCCCCCTGCTTGATCGAGCTGGTGCGCCTGATGTCGATGCGCACCGAGGTGTAGAACTTGAGGGCCCGCCCGCCGGTGGTGGTCTCGGGGTTGCCGAACATGACGCCGATCTTCATCCGAATCTGGTTGATGAAGATGAGGCTGGTGTTCGACTTGGAAACGATGCCGGCGAGCTTGCGCAACGCCTGTGACATGAGCCTCGCCTGCAGACCCATCTGCGCGTCCCCCATGTCGCCCTCGAGCTCCGAACGTGGAACCAGCGCAGCCACCGAGTCCACCACGATGGCGTCCACCGATCCCGAGCGGATCAGAGTCTCCGTAATCTCCAACGCCTGCTCGCCATAATCCGGTTGCGAGATCAAGAGCTCGTCGAGATTGACCCCGAGGTTGCTCGCATACTCGGCGTCGAGGGCGTGCTCGGCGTCGATGAACGCGACCAGCCCACCCGCCTTCTGCGCGTTGGCGATGATGTGCAGGGCGAGGGTCGTCTTGCCCGAGGCCTCCGGCCCGTAAATCTCAATTACCCGCCCCCGCGGCACACCGCCGACCCCGAGCGCTGCGTCGAGGGTCAGCGACCCGGTGGGGATGACGTCGATCCGCCCGAGCGGTTTCTCGCCGAGACGCATCACCGAACCCTTGCCGAACTGGCGTTCGATCTGACCGATGGCGGTCTCCAATGCCTTCATCTTGTCGACCTTCTGACTCATTAGATGCTCCTTACTGCGGATGCAGCGTGGCGGGACCCCGCCATCGTAGAAGCGCCGGCCGCGTGCGTCAAGATCCGTTGCGCACAGGCTCGAACTCAACATCCGAGAGGACGACGCCGAGGACGCGCACGTCAGCGCTACCATCCGCGGCGGGCTGGTATGCGTCGCTCACGATCTCGACCTCCACCCGGCCACCCTCGATATCACTTTCCAACACTTCGAGGTCGAAGAACCTCGGCTGCGGGCCGATGTCGAGGGGTCCGGCAACCCGGCGACCGGCCACGAACAGCACCGTATGCGCCGGGGTCGGCCGCGGCGCCCAAAGCCGCAGTCGAAGGCGGCCCTCCCCGGCGGGCACGCGTAGGATCGCCCGCGGGCCCAGCCACACCCCGTCGCCGTAGTCAGAAAAGCTCTCCCCGTCCCAGGCCCCCTCGAGCTCCACCTTGATCGCATCCCTCTGCCACTGGTGGGCCACCGGCGCCGCCCAGGCGCCGCCCGGCCTGATGGCCCGCAGCTCAAAGAGCTGCACCGCCAGCGGTCTCTGATCACCGCCGCCCGGTGGGAAGGCGGCGGCGCGGCTGAAGCGCAGCTCGGCGACCCGGCCAACCGCCGCCGCGGGAACCCCGAGCCACACTCGTTGCTCGCCGTCCTCACCGTCGATGTGCGCCGCCTCCAGCCCGTCGATGGCGATCACCACCGGCGCCGGTCTCGGGATGGCGCTCACCACCCTGCCGTTCACGCGCCCCTTGGTCGCGGTGGGTGGCACCGGGAGCTTCGACTGGTCGATCCGGCCGGGCGGCACGCGACCGGGCCAGCGAACGATACAGGGAACCCGCAGCCCGCCTTCGTAGACGGCGCCCTTTTTGCCCCGCCCGCCCGCCGTGGCGCTGTTGAGACCGCCATTGTCGCTGCAATACCAGAGGATGGTGTTCCCATCAATTCCAAGCTGCTTCAGTTCCTGGCGCAGCCGCCCCAACTGTTCATCTAATGCAGTAATGCAGCCGAAGTAGTCTTTGTGTTTGTCGTACCCATCGGTGTAGGG
>JAIVTZ010000492.1:0-3547 GCA_049188105.1 Deltaproteobacteria bacterium
GTGCCGATCGCCAAGCCCGGTTCGCGACCAATCACGTAGGCAATTCTCAGTTCTCAGTTCTCAATTCTCAATGACCACCCCGGGGAAATCGGGAGGGTTGATGGGCATTGAGAATTAAGAATTGAGAATTGAGAATTCGAAGTTGGAAACTTCGAGAATTGCATCCGGTTCGCGATCGCGCGCGTCGTCGGCAAGGTCACTGATCGTGTGGCCGAGGAGGGGATGATTCCAGTCCGGCGTCACCTCGGCGGCCGGCTCGAGGGCGAATCGACGCTCGTGCAACCGTGGGTGGGGGAGGGCCAGGATGGGTCCGCGGCACACCACCAACTCGGCGAGCAATAGATCGATGTCGAGCACCCGCGGGCCCCATCGCGCCTCTGCCGAGCGGTCGCGGCCGGCCGCGGTCTCGAGCTCGAGACACCGCCCAAGCAGGGCACGGGGCCCGGCCGGCCACGCGACGAGCGCGGCCGCGTTGAGGTAGTCGGGCTGGGGCGGGCCGACCGCCCTCGTGCGCCACAGCCG
Source organism: Deltaproteobacteria bacterium (assembly GCA_049188105.1). Taxonomy (GTDB): domain Bacteria; phylum Acidobacteriota; class Thermoanaerobaculia; order Thermoanaerobaculales; family Sulfomarinibacteraceae; genus Sulfomarinibacter. The sequence continues at coordinate 523 of JAIVTZ010000492.1, forward strand.
GGAGACGGCGATGACCCGCCCCTCCGCGGCCAGCGTTTGCAGGCACTCGGAGAACGCCTTTCGGCTGTCACCCATGTTGCTGCCGAGACCGAGAACCACTCGCACCATCCTCCGAATCATAGATGATTCAGATCACATCTTGTTGAACGGTTATTGCTTACGATCGAAATGAGGGCGTGACGCCGAATTCCGGCACTGTTGGAAGGGAACGCAGATGAAACCAATCGCGACACGACTTCTGTTGGTGTTCGTCTCGATGGTGGTCCTCCTGTCCTGTGCCGCGACAGTGAGAGGTGCGGAGCCTTCATTCGACATCCGGTTGCCCATGGTCGACGTGGCAGCCACCGGGGTCGTTCAGGTGTCGCCGGAAGGTTTCCTCGAGGAGCGGCTCGTCATGCCAGTTATTATCTCCGCGCGGCTGAACGACCTGGCTGTGGGAGAGTCCCTGCGGCTGGCGGGCTGGCCGGTATCGCCTGGAGACCACCGAACCATCAGCATCAAGAGACGCTCGATATATGCGTCCGGCGCGAGAATCCTCGAGATAGGCGAGCACGGCGCACTCGAGCTGCCCCGTTCGAAACATCGCCATTTCGTCGGCGAGATCGACGACGAGCCCGGCAGTGGCGTGCTGGTGATCCTCGATCCAGCGAGCGGGCGTCTGACGGGAATGGCGATGTCGGATGGACAGAGCTACGACCTGGCGCCGGTACCGGGAGGGAGCCCGACCGAGGTTCGGGTTGTCGCGACCCACGAGAGGATGGCGGACGCTGATCCACGCTGGGCGTGCGGCGGGGAAGAGTTGGACAATCGGCCGCTTCCAACCGAACGCAGTATCGGGCTGAAAAGCGATGTGACAACGAAGTCCGGCGGCCCGCTGGAGGCGGTTCTCGCAATCGAAACCGACACCGAGCTTCTGAGCCTCAAGTTCGGTGGCAGCACCTCGGCCGCCACCGACTACATCGCCGATCTGATCGCTGCCATGAATGTGATGTACTCGCGTGATTTGGATGTGGCCCTTGTTCAAGGCACGACCTTTCTCCGTACCACCAGCGATCCCTATAGCGCGAACACCGGCAGCTCGGCGTCGAGCACCGAACTCTACGAGTTCAGGAACTACTGGGGTAGCAACTACGGCTCCGTTCAACGCGCCCTAACGGCCATGCTGTCCGGCAAATCACCGTCGTCGAGCTCGGCATCCGGGATCGCGTTTATCGGCGGGCTGTGCTCGACCTCCATCGGTTACAGTTTCTCCAAGGTCTTCAAGGTGAACTACCTGTCCGGGGACGCAAAGCTGGTCGGGCATGAGATCGGCCACAATTTCGGTTCGCCTCACACCCACTGTTACAGCCCCCCTGTCGATCAGTGCTACAGCAACGAGGGCGGCTGTTACTCCGGAATCACATCGTGTCCGGGTGGGCCGGGAACCGTGATGAGTTACTGCCACATCACCGGCTGCGGCAGCACGCTCGACTTTCACCCGACCGTGATCAACTACATTCTCGCGAATAACGTCGGCCCGGCGACAGGCGTGTGCATCTTCCCGGCAACATCAGTCGATGACATTTTCACCGATGGCCTCGAGTCGGGTGGAACTCAGGCCTGGAGCAGCACGGTGCCCTGACCCTGGGGGCATGGGCGGGTAACTCAAAGCTCGCAGAAACAGGGCGGGGATAAACCCCGCCCCTACGGTTCTTTTGGCTCGAGATGCGCTCGGCCCTACGGTTCTCTTCGTAGGGGAGGGGTTTATCCCCTCCCATTCCATACTGCGCCACGGAATTGCCACATCTGGGCCATTCGACGGCGGGCCTGCATCTGATAAAGTCCGCACGTGATCACGAAGAAGGTCGTACCAAAGAAGAAGCCCGCGGCGAAGCCAAGGACCGCCGCGAGGAAGAAGACCACCGGCAAGAAGAATTGGCTGGTCGGCGGGGGCCTCATGTCTGTGGTCACCGTGATGCTGTGGGCCGCGGTGGCCGGCTGCCTGGCGGGCGCGCTCTTCGGATGGATCGTTGCCCAGTCGCTGCACGTGCCCCAGGTCGACCTGCTGGCCACGTTCGAACCGGCCGCGACGACCAGGATCTACGCCGCCGACGGCGGACAGGTGGCGTCCTACGCCCTCGAGCAGCGGGTGGTGCTACGACCGGAGGAGATCCCGGACGACTTCAAGCTTGCGGTGGTGGCGATCGAGGATGCAGACTTTTATACCCACGGTGGGGTCGACCCGAAGGCGATCCTGCGGGCGGTCTGGTACAGCGTACTGGATCGAAGGATCGGGTCGCGCGGCGGGGCCTCGACCCTGACCCAGCAGCTCGCGCTCAACCTCTTTCTCAAACGTGAGCGTACGATCAGCCGCAAGGTCAAGGAGGCTCTGCTCGCTCTCGACATCGAGAAGCGGTACTCGAAGGACCAGATCCTCACCCTGTACGCCAACCAGATCTTCCTCGGTCACGGCGCCTACGGTGTGCAGGCGGCGTCCGAACTCTACTTCGAGAAGCCGGCGATCGAGCTGAGCCTGTCCGAGGCGGCGCTGCTGGCGGGCATGATCCCGAGCGCCAACAACAAGTACGACCCCGTCAGACGGCCCGAGAACGCCCTCAACCGCCGCAACAAGGTGCTGGAACGGATGCTCGAGCTCGAATTCATCGATGCCGCTGCCTTCGAGGAGGCAGCGGCACAGCCGCTCGGCGTGGAGCTCCACCGCGAGCGGGTGGTGAGCGGGGCCTATTTCCTCGAGATGACGCGCAAGGAGATCGAGCGCCGATTTGGCACCGACGCGCTCTACACCAGCGGGCTCCAGGTGCACCTGACGATGGACCCGTGGCTTCAGGAGACGGCGGAAACCGTGCTTCGCAACGGACTCGTCGAGCTCGAGATGAACTACATTGGCTACCGCCGACCACCCAACGTGATCGCCAAGGGGCTCGTCGAGTCGGTTGATGAGTATGAGGATCGCTCGTGGCAGCAGCTCGAGCTGGTTCCCGGCAAGATGGTCAAGGCTTTGGTGGTAGGCGTCGAGACCCGTAAG
>JAIVTZ010000493.1:0-3544 GCA_049188105.1 Deltaproteobacteria bacterium
CAAGGAGGAGGAGTTGCGGGCGCTCGGTTACCTCGAATAGCCCGGCCTTCTCACCGGGTTTCGTAGCGAGGGCGGCGAAGGGTAGTCAGATGTTGGGATTTTCGCGAATTGGGCGACGCAGGCGTAGTGGCGCTACGTTGAGGAGCACAATTTGCGAAAAGCACGACAGATGACTGCCATTCGCCGTCCGCAGCAGACACCAGGTGAGAAGGCTGGGCTAGGCCGGAGGTACAGATGTCAAAGATGGAGATCGCAGCCATGAAGCACACCTACAACATGGATGACAGTGGCGCAGGGCGGAACTGGTTCAAGCTCGCGTTCGGCCTGGCCGGAGTGGCTTCCGGCCTGTTCCTCGCGTGGAGGCTCGGCGCCTTCGATCTGCTGTCGGTCGACAACATCGATCGTCTGGACGCGTGGTTTGCCGGTCTCGGAATCTGGGCGCCGGTGGTATTCGTCGTACTGTGGATCGTGGCTGCCGTGTTCTTCTTGCCCGGTCTCGCAATCACGATCGCCGGCGGCCTGATCTTCGGTGCGGTCTGGGGAACGGTGTGGACGACTCTCGGCGCCAACCTCGGCGCAATCGCGGCGTTTCTGATCGGACGGTACGCCGCGCGGGACATGGTCAAAGGCATGGTGGAGAAAAACCAGGCCCTCAGGAAGATCGACGACGGGGTCGCCCGCCAGGGTTGGCGGATGCTGCTGATCACGCGGTTGGTGCCCATCTTCCCGTTCAACGTCCAGAACTACGTTTACGGTCTCACCGACATCCCGCTCAGAACCTACGTGCTGGTGACCGTGCCGTGCATGCTTCCGGCGACCATCGCCTTCAACTTCGCCGCCGGCTCGGTGCGGACCGGAGATTTCGGGAAAACCCTGTGGTATCTCGGGATTGCTGCGGTCTTCTTCGTCCTGCTGTCGATGATCCCCAACTGGGTCCAGAAACGATTTGCAACAGACGAGCCCACCTCGAGCGAATGAGCGAAGATCCTGTTACGAAGATGTAACGGCAGTTTTCTTCCCGCGACCTCGACGCCGACGATGACTAAGGTCGAGGGATGTTCTGGGGTTGCGGCTCGACGATGGATCCCCTGTGCTGACAGCCTTTCACCACCGGGGAGGTCCAGGTCGTCGTTGGTTGGTCGATCAGAATTCCGACTAAACCGCTAGGGAATGGATATTGCGAATTTTGGGCCGGAACGGCCGCGCGATCTCAGCAACGGCATCGGGCCGCGACCACAGTGTAGACTCAAGAAGAGTGAAGTGCCGGCCGCGAGTATCGCTCAACGGTCGGTCGTCTTATAATTCTCTGGGAGAGTGATATTGATGACTACTCTTGTTTACGTCATCGCCTACGTCGGCATCGTCTTCTTCCTCGTCGCGGTTGTCGCGCGTTTCGTGTTCTGGTCGAGGATGCCGATGCATCTGAGATGGGAGCTCTACCCGGTCGCCCATGAGGGGGGAGGCCGTGCCGCGTACGGCGGTTCCTATCTGGAGGAGACGGACTGGTGGAAGAAGCCGCGCCAGGTCTCGCTCCTCGGGGAGCTCAAGGTCATGGTGCCGGAGATCCTCTTCCTGGTTGCGCTGCGCGAGCACAACCCGAAGCTCTGGACCCGCTCCTTCCCTTTCCACTTCGGTCTCTACCTGGTGGCTGCGGCGACGATCCTGATGATGTTGGGTGGCGTCGTAGGCGCTGTGATGCCGGCCTCGATCGCAGGACCGGTGGCGCGGGTGCTCACGATCCTGGTGCCGCTGTTCGGTGCGGCGGGTCTGGTGCTCGGGCTCATCGGTGCGATCGGGCTCTATCAGCGTCGTATGAGCCGCGACATGCGGGATTACACGGCGCCGGCGGATTTCTTCAACCTGATCATCTTCGTGGTCGCCTTCGGGATTGCCCTTCTGACCTTCCTGCTCGTCGATCGCGACTTCTCGCTGGTGTCGGGCCTGGTCGCCAATCTAGTGACATTTAACCTGGTGCCGCTGGCGGGCGGCGGCGCGGCGACCATCCTGCCGCTGCTGTCGGTAGTGCTGCTTTCGTTCCTGGTTGCCTACATCCCCACCACCCACATGTCTCATTTCGTCGGCAAGTACTTTGCCTACCACTCCATCCGATGGAAGGACGACCCCAACCTGCCCGGCGGCGACCAGGAGGCGACCATTCACGAGCTCTTGAACCAGCCGATCTCGTGGTCGGCACCGCACATCAGAGGTGACGGCAAGAAAACGTGGCTCGAAGCGGCCACCGAAGAGCCGGAGGAACCACCCAAATGAAAGAGCCGCAGAGCGTAAAGGACATTGCCAAGAACCCCGGTCAGCCGCTAGCCCAAATCGACCCGCTCGAACAGATCCCGCTGCCGCCGCCGTTTGACAAGATCGACGAGGAGCCGCCGTTCGCCCAACTTACGGAGGAGGAGCGTGAGAAGTACGTAGTCCTTGACGACACGATCGCAGTCAACATCCCCAAGCCGAAATCGAAGGAAGAGGAGGATCGTCTCGTCAAGGGCTTCCTGTCCGGTCTCGAAAAGCTGATGACGGTCGAGGACAACTGGACCTTTCTGCAGCCGTTCGAGATGTCCATGGAGCACTGCGCCCACTGTCAGACCTGCTCCGATGCGTGCCCGATCTATGAGGAGAGCGGCGAGAACGAGCTCTACCGGCCGATGTACCGCTCTGAGATCCTGCGCCGGATCTACTTCAAGTACGTCAAGAAGGCATCAACAAAGGTCCACGGCGACATCGACCTCAACTGGGAGGTCGTGGCGCGCCTGATCGAGCTTTCCTACCGCTGCAACCTCTGCCGCCGCTGCGCCCAGACCTGCCCGATCGGCGTCGACAATGCGCTGCTGTCGCGCGAGATCCGCAAGATCGCCTCGATGGAGATGGGAATTGTGCCCAAGGAGCTGCACGTCGACGGTTCGGTGCTGCAGCTCAAGGTCGGGTCCTCCACCGGCATGACCCCGCTGGTCGTCAAGGACAACATCGAGTTCATCGACGAGGACACGGCCGAACGCACCGGTATCGAGATCGAGACCCCGTGGGACGTCCAGGGCGCCGACATCCTCCTCATCCACAACGCGGGCGAGATCATGGCGTGGCCCGAGAACCCCGGCGCCTTCGCCACCGTCTTCGAGGCCGCCGGGCTGTCGTGGACCCTGTCATCGGAGATCATCGCATACGACGGCATCAACTACGGCGTCTGGTACGACGACGTCCAGTTCGCCCGCGTCGCCATCAAGCACGCCTCGGCCGCCAGGGACCTGGGCGTCAAGAAGATCGTGCTCGGCGAGTGCGGTCACGCCCACAAGGCGCTGACCGTGATCGCCGACAAGATCCTCACCGGCGACCTCAACATCCCGCGCGAGAGCTCGATGGTCACCCTGCGTGACATCATCCGCTCGGGCAAGCTCAAGCTCGACCCGAGCCGCAACGACTTCCCGGTCACCCTCCACGACCCGTGCAATCTGGTGCGGCTGATGGGGATAGTGTCACCCCAGCGCGAGATCCTGGAAGCAATCCTGCCGCCGGGACGCTTCCGCGAGATGACGCC
>JAIVTZ010000494.1:0-3537 GCA_049188105.1 Deltaproteobacteria bacterium
TGCTCACCATCTGCGACTGTTTCGCGTAGTACTCGGCCTCGCGTTCCACCTGGACGGTGAGTCGGGGGTCGGAGGTGAGGGCGTCCTTGAAGGCGTCGAAATCGGTTGCCGAGATGAGGCGCGTCGTGACCGAGCTGAAGAAGTTGCTCGGGCGCTTGAAAGTCTGTGCGAGCACGGTGTGGTCGCACCAGATTTCCGAATCGAATGCCGACCCTCCGGCGTTGAAGATGCCGACCACCTCCCAGTCCTGTCCGCCGAAGCTCACCGTCGAGCCGAGGTCCAACCCCCGATAGATCTCGACGGCATTGGATCCGACGACGAGCTCCGCCAGACCCGGCTGGAAGAACCGGCCTTGGATGACCTTGACCGACGGCCGCACCTCGAGGACGAGGGGTGTCATGCCGCGGATCTGCACGTTTGCGTCAGTGCCGCTCTTTGTGAGCGGAAACGCGCCGATGACAACCAGCTCCGGGCTGGAGAGGGGCATCCCTGCTGAGGTGCGGGCCACCTGTGGGGCGTCGGCGATCACCCGCGCCTGGTCGAGGGTGACGCCGCTGTCCATCTCAGAGCTGGCTCCCGCCCGGCGAATGATGGCGTTCGAAGAGGAGCCGGAGGCGATCAAGGTAGCCTGGAAGCCGCGAGCCATCGCGAGCATGGCCACAAAAACGCCGACGGTGCCGGCTATGCCCAGAACCGAGACGACCGCAGTCTTCCACCTCGCAGCGACCGACCGTACGTTGTAGGAAAACGGGATAGCCATCACACCCTCCTGAGCGCATCGACGATGCGTAGATTCATCGCCGTCAGGGCCGGGATCGATCCCGCAGCGATACCCACAAAGAGCGCGATGGCGATGCCGAGGATCATGTCGCCGGTCGACAGGTAGAACACGGGCAACATGCCGCCGGTGGGGTCGCCGCCCAGAGTGAACAGTTTGGCCAGACCGATTCCGACGGTTCCGCCGACTAACGCAACGACCAATGATTCGGCGAGCACCAGAAAGAGCACCGTCCTGTCGCCGAATCCGAGGGTCTTGAGAACGCCGAGCTCGGGCACCCTTTCACGCACCGCCATGGCCATGGCGTTGCCGGTTACGAGCAGCAGGGTGAACAGAACCACCGCTCCGATCGATAGGATGAGCATACGGATGTTGCCGATCTGCTTGGCGAAGCCGGCCGCAAATGCCTGCTCGGTCTCGGTCGAGGTCTCCCATGCCGAGTTCGCAAAGCGCTCGTCGACCGCGCTGCTCACAGCCACTGCGTGGTCGGGATCGTCGATCTTGACGGTGTACCAGCCGACTGTTCCTTTGCCGAACGGCCGGCGCTCCTCGAGGTACTTCCAGTGGAACCAGAACTGGGACTCGTCGTCACCGGCCCGAGAGCCGTCGTAGATGGCGCGGATGTTGAACTCCCAGGTGCCGGTCCATATCGTTCCCTGGAGCGGAATTCGATCTCCCACCTCCCAGCCGAACCGGTCGGCGGTCACCCGACCCACCACGGCGCCCTCCTGATCGGCCAGGAAGGCCTGCCATTCGTCGTCGGAGATCTCAAACTCCGGAAACACCGATCGATAGGTCTGGGTGTCGATGGCGAACTGGGGAAAGAAATTCCTGGGCTCCTGGTAGATGGCGCCGAACCAGGTGGCAAAGGTCGCTTCGGAAACGTGGTCCATCTGGCGCAGCCGTTCCTGATAGGAAAGGGGAAGCGGCATGATCAGTGAGATCTTGTTGCGGACGATCAGACGATCAACGCCGGCCACGTCGACGCCGGCGTTGAGTGCGGTCTCGATGGTCACCAGCAAGCCGAAGAGGAACAGGGCGACGGCGATGGAGCCGATGGTGAGGATGGTCCGAGTCTTCTTGCGGAACAGGTTTCGAAAGATGAACGGTAGGTACTTCATGGCGCGGCCGCCTCGTCTGCCGCCTCCACCAGTACGCCCTTGTCGAGATGGAGCGCCACGTCGGCCCGCTCCGCGGCCAGTGGGTCGTGGGTCACCATGAGAATGGTCTTGCCGTGCTCCGACTGGAGCCGCGTCAGGAGGTCGAGGATTTCCTCGGCCGACCTTCGATCGAGGTCTCCCGTGGGCTCGTCGCAGAGCAGGAAAGTGGGATCCGTGACGATGGCGCGGGCGATGGCGACCCGTTGCTCTTGGCCGCCCGAGAGCTCGCGCGGGAAGTGCTTCATGCGGTCGCTGAGAGCGACCAGCTCGAGGGCGGTCTCCACGTGCTGACGCCGCTGCGCCTTCGACAGCTTGGTGAGCAGGAGAGGAAGCTCTACATTGCCGAAGGCGGTCAGCACCGGGATCAAATTGTACATCTGGAAGATGAATCCCACGTGGCGGGCGCGCCACGCGGCGAGGTTTCGACCGGACATGCTGGTGATCTCGTCACCGTCCACGGTTACGGTGCCCGAGGTGGGCGTGTCGAGTCCGCCCACGAGGTTGAGCAGGGTCGTCTTGCCCGAACCGCTGGGGCCCATGAAAGCCACAAACTCGCCCGTATCGACGTCGAGGTTGAGGCCCTGCAGGACCTCGATGGTCTCGCCGCCCCTGCGGTAGAGCTTGTTGAGGTTTCGGACCCGAATCAGGCTGTCACTGTGCTCTTTCCCATCGATGTTGACCATTCTCGCCCCTTATCTCACCCCTTAACTCTCAACTCATAACTCTTAACTCTCAACTCTTAACTCTCAACTCCTCACCCGCACCTTCTGACCATCGCTGAGCCCTTCAAGACCGCTGACCACCACCCGGTCACCGGGAGTGACTCCGGCCATAATTTCGATATCGGTGCCGACCGGGCGCCCAACGTTGACCGTTCGACGATCGACGGTACCGTCCTCGATGACGAAAACCACGGGTTGCCCGCCGTCATATTTGACCGCGTGCTGCGGAATGATCGACTGCGCTGGTGTTGAGGAGGATTGTCCCTCGTCCACGACCTCACGGAAGGCGACCTTGACCCCCATGTCGGGCAGTATTCTGGGGTCGAGCTCGTCAAATGTGAGCCGCACCTTGACCGTCGCCTTCTGGCGGTCCGCGGTCGGGATGATGGTGCGGACGGTGGCCGGGATGTGCCATTGGGGGTAGGCGTCGAGCACGGCGTCGGCCGGCTGGCCCGGGTGGACCTTGGCGATGTGGGATTCGTTGACATCCACTTCGATTTCAAGTGAGGTCATGTCGACGATGGTCGAGATGCCGGTGCGGGTGAAACCGCCGCCTGCCGAGACCGGTGACACCATCTCGCCGGGCTGGGCGTCCTTGGACACCGCGATGCCGGCAAACGGGGAGCGGATGGTGTAGTTCTCGAGATCCTGGGCGGCGACGGCGAGCCGGGCCTCGGCGGCGTCGAGGGACGCTCGCGCGAGATCGAGCTTGGCCTTGATGGCGTCTACCACGGCGGTCGCGGAGTCGAGGTCCTGGACGCTGGCGACCCCCTGAGTCCGCAACTCATTGGTCCGGCGCAGGGTGCGCTCGGCGTCCGCGAGGTTGACCTCGAGCTCCTCGATAGCCGCCCGCGCTACGTCGCGGTCGGCCCGTGTA
>JAIVTZ010000495.1:0-3528 GCA_049188105.1 Deltaproteobacteria bacterium
AATACCGATGGGTATGCGTCCGCTTTTCGCAAGCACCAGAGCATCAAGAGCTTGGCACATCTCTTCCGGCAGAACCGCTCATCTTAGGCAGACCAAGGTTGGATGGCGACCTGCCAGTCGTCGCCCCGAATGACGACCGAACAGACCAGCTCCGGGTTCAGCGCGACAGGTAACAGGGTCCAGCCGTCGACCTCGCCACGCAGCTGCCGAAGTCGAGGTGGCCCATCCGGTCGCAGGTCGATCTCGACGTTGCGCAGACCGCCCGGCAGCCCCGTGCCGACAGCCTTGAGGGCCGCCTCCTTGCAGGTCCATAGCCGGAGGAGGGCGGCGTCGCGCTGAGCTTCCGGGATCGCTTGGAACGCCTCGAGCTCCCGCTCCGTGCAGATGCGGTGGGCGAGGCGCTCCCGGCGCGCCAGCGGCCGCAGCACCTCGATGTCGGCGCCAAGCTCCGCAGAGGCCAACGCCACGACCGCATATTCTCCGGAGTCGCTGGCGTTGAAGGACGGCCCTCCGGCCGCGAGGCGGGGCTTGCCGTGCTCACCGTAGGCAAAAACGACGTCGGCGGGATCGACTCCGGTGGCGCGGCCGAGGAGCGAGCGAAGCATTGCTCGCGCGACGACAAAACGCCGGGCGGCTCCTTCGACGCGGAATCGCGCCGCCCGCTCGAGCTCGTTGGATCTCAGCGTGCGCCGCAGTCGATCGAGATGCGGCTCCGCTTCGGACGCCGTGGTCCACCACACCTGAACCTCGCCGGACGAGAAATCGAAGCCAGCCATCGGGACAATCTTACTATCCCGCACCCGTCTCCGTGCCCGCCCGCCGTCCGCGGGGCCCGATTCTGTCCTGTCACCCCCGAGGTCGGCGCGGCGGCTTCGCCGCCCCTGGCGCTGCCGCTCCGGGCCTCTGCTGCGGCCCGCGATACGCGGCCATCTGGCGCGCTGTTCTTCGCTCCGGCAAGTGTCTTCCGGAGTGAACATCCCGATTCTCCGGATCGGCATTGCCCGTGAGTGCCCCCTCTGACGATGTTTGGGCCAGAGCCATCTGCTCGCAACAAAATTCCGTGCTCCCAAAATCGTCAGAGACGGCACGTCCGGTCAGCATTCATGACAGCGCCACGCCGACTCGACGCTCCGGGTGGAGAATGACGACCGGGGTGGAGCTAATACCTAATACCCAATACCTAATACCTTCCTGGTACGAGGCCCGGCCCAAGAAAAACTCTGTGTTGTCCTCTGTGCTTCTCTGTGCCTCTGTGGTTCTTCGGCCGGATGGGTGGAAAATTCGAAATTCGAAATTCGAAATTGCCCTGCCGGGCTGGGTTACACTCCCGGAACCATTTGGAGGCCCAATGAGAGGACAGCGAATCCTTACAACCCTTACATACATCCTGGTGGTGACGGCCCTGCAGGTTTCTGCCGGCGAACCGGTCCACGTCCTTGTGGCCAACGACGACGGGATCGACTCGCCGGGCATCGCCGCCATTGCAGCGGTGCTCGCGGCCGATCCGGGGTATCGGGTGACGGTGGTTGCTCCCAAAACTCAGCAAAGCGTGTCCGGCCACGCCCTCGTCACCCGCCGTGAGGTGGAGGTGACCGGGCATGCGCCGGTTGCAGGCGCCATAGCTTGGGCGGTCGACGCGACGCCGGCCACCGTGGCCCGCATTGCGCTCACCGCGCTGCTGGTGGACGACCCGCCGGCCCTCGTCGTGTCGGGCATCAACCGGGGAGAAAACGACGGCCTCGGCGCCTGGACGTCGGGCACTGTTGCGGTCGCCCGCGAGGGGGCCTATGCGGGAATCCCGGCGGTGGCGGTATCGCTGCAGTTGAACTGGGACGATCCGCAACCGGACTTCTCCGTGGCGGCGCGGTGGGCCAAGCCGATCATCGATGCTGTGCGCGACGAGGGGCTGCCGCGCGGCGTCTACCTCAATGTCAACGTCCCGATCAACCCGGCTGCGATCCGCGGCTACCGGGTGGCGCGGATGGGTTTGGATGAGTCGGAGGAGGGTCGGTACGTGCTGGCCCGCGCGGACTCGAGTGGGACTCGCTGGTATACCAGTCGCTGGAAGCCGCCTCGTGAGACCGAGCCCGGCGGGGACACCCACGCCCTCAACGCGGGTTGGGTGACGATAACGCCCCTGGGTCTCGACCAGACGGCGGAGGTCGCCTTTCCGATGCTGCAGCAGCTGCGGCTGGAGCCGCCTCCAATGACGGCGGAGCGTTGACAGGTCGAGCCCGTCGCCGTAGAGTTGGCCCCCCATTTCTGTGGGGTCGGTGCGTGTGTGCCGAATGACCGTTGGAGGAATCGAATGGGACGACGGATAACCCGAAAGCAACTGAAAAAGGACGATGAGTTCGTCTCCGCGGCGGAGATGATCTTCCGTTGGGTCGCCGAAAATTGGCGCCCGTTGGTCGCCGGCATCGGCGCCGTGTGTGTGGTGGGCCTGCTGTGGTGGGCGGTGAACTCGTGGATCGGGACGAGAGCCGATGACGCGTCACTCCTCCTCAACCAGGCGGTTGTAACCTTCGAAGGCGAAGCCGCGCCGGGGTCATTGGCCCCGGCAGGCGACCTGGAAGCCGCCGAGCAGCAGTTTCGCCAGGTTGTGGAGAGTTATGGACGTACCGACCAGGCCGACATGGCGAGACTCTATCTGGCGCGAATCGCTCTCGGCCGCGGACAGACGGACGAGGCGCGTCCTGTGTTGGTGGATCTGAGCCGGCGGCACACGGATGACGTGATCGGCCGGCTCGCGGCCTTCGACCTCATCAAGCTGCGCATCGCTTCGGGCCAGGGCTCGGAGGTGGCCGCAGAGCTGGAAGCGATGGTGTCTGGGCAGTCCACCGGTCTGCCCCGTGATGTCGCGCTGTATCAGCTGGGTGAGCTCTTCGCCGATGAAGGTCAGTCCGATCGCGCGCGGCCGTACTTCGAACTGCTCGTCGAGGAGTTCCCCGAGTCGCCGTACCTGAATAACGCCCGCCAGCGGCTCGCCGAGCTCGGGTAGGGGATTCCTTGCCGACCGACCGATGAGCTTTGTCGAGGCCATCGCCGCCAAACGCGACGGTGAGATTCTTGATCGAGAGCAGATTGCGGCCTTCGTGCGTGGGGCGAGCGATGCGTCGTTGCCTCCAGAGCAGCTGGCGGCGATGCTCATGGCGATCTGTTGCCGCGGCATGGGGTCCGAGGAGACACGGTGGCTGACCGAGGAGATGCTGCACTCGGGTGAGGTCTGGAACCTGGTGGCCGATCGACCCGAGGTGGTGGACAAGCACTCCACCGGCGGCGTTGGAGACACGGTCTCGTTGATCCTTGCCCCGCTGCTCGCCGCGGTCGGGGTGCCGGTGGCGATGATGGCCGGCCGTGGCCTCGGGCACTCCCAGGGAACCCTCGACAAGCTCGACGCGATCCCCGGATGGGACTCCAGCCGAAACCGCTCCGAGACTCTGGATCTCATCGACGCATGCGGCGCCGCGATCGTCGCCCAGACCGAGGAGGTGGCGCCGGCTGATCGCACGCTTTACGCGCTGCGCG
>JAIVTZ010000496.1:0-3523 GCA_049188105.1 Deltaproteobacteria bacterium
AGGCCATCGGCTGTCTGGGGATGCGGGCCTGCCACACCAACAATTGCCCGGTCGGCATCGCCACCCAGAAGCCGGATCTGCGGCGGCGGCTGAAGATCGACAAGGGCGCCGAGCAGCTCGACAATTTCTTCCGCGCCTCGACCGAGCTCATGCAGGTCTTGGCGCGGGCCTGCGGCCACAAGCATCTCAACCAGCTCGCGGTCGACGATCTGACGACCTGGAAACGCGAGATGGCGCACCTGACCGGCATTCAGTACGGCGGTGTGTCCCTCGACTGAAAAATGGAGAGACGATGACCTCGACAAGAAAAGATCTCGTATGGACCAAGGTGCTCGACGAGGAGGAGCTACCGGATGGCCGGGTCAAACCGGTGACGTGTCACCACCGCACGCTCTGCATGACCCACCACGAGGGGCGGTACGGCGCGCTCGACAACCGCTGTCCCCACCAGGGCGGGCCGCTCGGCGAGGGGTCGATCGAGAACGGCCTCCTGCGGTGTCCCTGGCACGGCTGGGACTACGACCCGATCACCGGCAAGGCGCCGGGCTACGACGATGGGGTCGAGACCTTCGAGGTAGATGTCCGTGATGACGGGGTCTGGGTGGGCATGCCCAAAGACGAGACCCACGTCCGCACGGTCGGCGACCTGATGATGGAGACCCTGGCCAACTGGGGCGTGCGTCACGTCTTCGGCATGGTGGGGCACTCCAACCTCGGTGTCGCCGACGCCCTCCGCATCCAGGAAGAACAGGGCAATATCAGCTACTACGGGGTCCGGCACGAGGGCGCGGCGTCCTTCGCATGCTCGGCATACGGCAAGCTGACCGGTCGTCCGGCCGCCTGTCTCTCGATCGCCGGCCCCGGCGCGACCAATCTGCTGACCGGGCTGTGGGACGCCAACGTCGATCGCTCGCCGGTGGTTGCGCTGACCGGACAGGTCGAGACCCAGGTCCTCGGGCCGGGCGCGTTCCAGGAGATCGACCTCCAGGCCGCCTTCGGCAAGGTCGCGCAGTGGCAACAGCCCGCCCTGCCTAACAGCAAGCACGCCGAGCTCGTCAACCTGGCGTGCAAGAGCGCCATCCTCAACCGGGGGGTCTCTCAAATTATTTTCCCCGACGAGGTGCCCAAGATGCCCGCAGAAGAGGGAGCGCGGCCCGGTGGACCGAAGGGGCGCATCACCGCCCTCGAGATCGCGCCTCCCGAGGAGTCGGTTGACCAGGCGGTGGAGCTGCTCGCCCGCTCTCAACGGCCCGTGATCATCGTCGGCCACGGCAGTCGCTTCCAGATGGAGGGCGTCATCGAGCTCGCCGAGCTCTTGAGCTGCCCGGTCATCACCACCTTCAAGGGCAAGGGGCTCATCGCCGACAGCCACCCCCTTGCCGCCGGGGTCCTCGGACGCAGCGGCACCCCCGTGGCCAGCTGGGTGATGAACGAGTCGGACTGCCTGCTGGTCTTCGGCGCCAGCTTCTCGAACCACACCGGCATCACGCCCAAGAAACCGATCATCCAGGTCGATTTCGACCCCATGATCCTCGGCAAGTTCCACGCGGTGGACGTGCCGGTGTGGGGTGAGATCGGCGTCACCTGCGGCATCTTCAGGGACCGGTTGAAGACCAAGATCTCCGCGGTCGATCAGCGGAGCGACCTCGAGAAGCGCTGGACCATCTGGCGTGCCGAGAAGGAGAGTCGCGTCATGGATGATCGCGGGAGGGGCGTGAACTCCGCCTCGATCTTCGCGTCGCTGACCCGGCAGGTGCCGGCTGACGCGATCATCGCCGTCGACGTCGGCAACAACACCTACTCGTTCGGCCGTTACTTCGAGTGCGAGCGGCAGGCGGTTCTCATGTCGGGATACCTCGGTTCGATCGGCTTCGGCTTCCCCGCTGCGATGGGCGCCTGGGCCGCGACCCAGGAGGAAGACCCCCTCTTCAAGGGCCGCAAGGTGATCTCGGTCTCGGGCGACGGCGGTTTCGGCCAGTATCTCGCCGAGCTCACCACGGCAGTCAAGTACGGCATGGACATCACCCACATCCTGCTCAACAACAACGAGCTCGGCAAGATCAGCAAGGAGCAGAAGGCGGGTGACTGGGAGGTCTGGCAGACCTCGGTTCACAACCCCGACTTTGCCGAGTATGCCGCCCTCTGCGGTGCGCTTGGGTTGTCGGTCAGAAAGAAAGACGAGCTGGACGGCGCCATCTCCGAGGCGCTGGCTCACAACGGACCGAGCCTGGTCGAGATCCACTCGGATGTGGAGCTGATCTGACCTGCATTGCTCACTGGGCGTCTACTGCGGACGGCGAATCGCGGCTGCGGCGTGAGCCGCAGCCTTCATCCGAGGATTGTCTGTCGCCGCTCCGCGGCTCGTTGTCTTTTCTGAATCGTATTCCTGGGGCTCACGCCCCAGGCTATGGATCTATCGCGCCTTCGGCGCTTGGACATGCTGGCAACTGGGGGTGCAAGCCGCGAAGCGGCGAAAGACGACGATCGTGGAGCCGTCAGCCCCAGGGTTCAGGATGAATTGAGTCGGAAGCCGCGAAGCGGCGACAGATAATTAGCCTGGGGCGTCAGCCCCAGGACCAGGCGTCACAAAACACAGAAGCCCCCGAAGGGGGCGACAGATTACGGCTGCGGTGCGATCCTCCGAGATGGCCGGCGCACGAGCTCGCGGTAGAGAACCACGTCGACAACCGTGGCCTCGCCGTTGATGACGGCGATTCCGTGGATCTCGCGGGGTTGGAAGTCCGCGGCCTCGATTCTGAGGTCATAGAGACCGGGCAGCAGGAGCCGGTGATAATCGCCCACCGCCGGGTCGGTGCGCGCCATCGATCCGTCCTCCTCGCGGTCGACCCCCATGACCTCGATGGTGGCCTCGAGGGGTGTGCCGTTCGGATCGGTCACGACGCCTCGGATTCCCTCCTGGGCGTGGGCGATGAAGTCGAGGAGCGCGCGGCGGTTCCACAGCCAGAGATCGTCGAGCTCGTCGGCCGGCAGGAGCTTGGTGTGAGATAGCTCGATGGTGACCTCGCGCCCGCCGTGGAAGAAGGTCATGAAGTCCTGGCGGCCGCCGTGGATCTGGTACCAGTCGTATCCGTTGGTGATGCCGTTGTCGAAGTCCGTCATGTATCCGCCCGGGCTGTCGGCCTGGGCGAGGTCGGCCCAATCGCGTGCCAGGGTCTGAAACCAGAGGTCGTCGGGATGGCGGCGCTCCCAGGTGTCCCACGGGTAGTTCACGACCTCAACGCCACCGTGGAAGTTGGCGGAGAGAACAAAGGTCTTGGCCTCGGCCAGCGCCATCATGGCCTCGGTTTCGGGCCACCGGGCGGGGCCGTCGGGGTGATCGTCGTCACTGGGGTCCGGGAAGTTCCGATTAGGGTCGACTCCCGAGTTCTCACCCGAGGTGGTGGTGTACTCGCGGATGGCGTCGTCGACCGAGTCGTCGCCGCCGCGATAGGTACCGTCGGGGTTGGCGAGCGGATTGATCCAGATCTCGGTCTCGTCCACCAGCGCCGTGATCTCGGGGTCT
>JAIVTZ010000497.1:0-3522 GCA_049188105.1 Deltaproteobacteria bacterium
AAATCCGCAGCCTGACGCCGAGATTGCCAAAAAGCGCCGTTTCCGGACGAGAACTAGCCCGGATATCTCACCGGGTTCAGCTCACGGTTTGAAGCATCTGCAGGATCCGGCTGATCACCAGATCGAGGGCGACGGTGTTGAATCCGCCTTCGGGGATGATGACGTCGGCCCAGCGCTTCGACGGCTCCACGAACTCGAGGTGCATCGGCCGCACGGTAGCCTGGTACTGCTCCACGACATTGTCCACCGAGCGCCCGCGTTCCGCAATATCCCGGTTCAGACGGCGGATGAAGCGCAGGTCGGAATCGGTATCAACGAAGATCTTGATATCGAGGAGGTCGCGCAATTCCGGAATGGCGAGGATCAGAATGCCTTCGAGCAGGATGACCGGTCGCGCCTCGACACGTTCGGTCTGTGAGGTGCGAACGTGGCTGGAGAAATCGTAAATTGGGAGCTCCGCAGGTTTGCCGGCCTTGAGCAGCTCGAGTGTCTCGACCAGGAGCGATTCCTCGATAGCATCCGGGTGGTCGAAATTGTGGTGGATACGCTGTGCTTCGTCGAGATGGGCGAGGTCGTGGTAGTACCGATCCTGGTTGACCGTGACAATGCGCTCGCGTCCGACCCTGCGGAGGATCTCATTGGCAACCGTCGTCTTGCCTGAGCCTGTTCCGCCGGCAACGCCGATGCAAAGGGTGTTCACTACAGGTACTTGATGGTTTCCTGTGCGGTCGCGGCATCGGGTCCGTCGGGAGCGACCTCGAGGTACTTTTCGAGGTGAGCCTTTGCCCCCTCCATATCACCCGAACGAAGGAGCAGCATCCCGTACTCGAAGTTGCATTGGGGAAAGTCCGGGTCCGCATCCAGGCATTTCTCGAGCAGGGGGAGGGCTCCACCATCGTCCATCTTGTTGAGGAACGCGGCCGCCTGATTGAAGAGGATGGTGGGATCCTCGGGGTTGAGCGCCTCGTACTGGGCCATGTAGATCGCGTGCGTCTCCATGTCGCCGAGCGCCTGACTCGCGTTAGCAGCGATGGCAACGCATTGAAGGGATTCGTCGTCTTCCTCGATACACCTGCGCGCTGCCGTCAAAGCCCCTTCCATGTCTCCCGCGTCATAGTTGAGCTCGGCAAGACCTGCGAGTGCCGGCAGCAGGTCGGGCATGGCCACAATCGCCTCTTTGAGTTTTGCCCGTGCTCCCTCGGTATCTCCAGCGTCAAGAAGCTTCATGGCCTCGTCGAGCTCCTTGTAGCCGGGTTGCTTGCGGAACGCGACCTCGCCCGCGGCTGTGGCCTCGGCGATGCTCCTGAGCTGGAAATCGAACTCATTATCCCTGGAGCCCGCGCTGACCTTGAAGGGTCGCTCATGGGGCTGATAGCCCTCGGCTTCGACGTGAAAGAGATAATATCGGGTCGCATCGAGGATAAGGACCCTGAATTTTCCCTTCTTGTCGACCTCGACGATCTTCTCGAACGCGAACACCTCGTGCGACGGGTCGCCCGTGATGGTGATCACCGCATCTGGGATGGGGTTGCCCTTGCTGTCGATAACCGTTCCCTGAATCCGCGCCTGGGCGCCGGCGTGCACCAAGCTGGCAGCGGCCAGCATGGAAACGGCGAACACCACGTATTTTCTTTCGAATAGACGCATATCTCGCCTCCATCGCGCAGGAGCGCGCAGCTGCAGCATACTCTCTTTCTTGGCCGGTCTCAATGCGTGTCAGGGGGGAGGCGAAGGCTGTCGGCGACCGAATGCCACGTAGCGATAGCTGATGCCGGTTTTCACAGAGCCCCGTTCAGCGGGCCAGCATCGCACGCACTACGTGGTGGGCTATCGTGGGGTTTTCACGCAACCGGCGCATCGAGTACGGGTACCAGTCGCGCCCGTACGGCACGTACACTCGAAGCCGATGCCCGGCCGAGAGAATGATGCTGCGGAGCTCCGGATCGACCCCGAGCAACATCTGGAACTCATAGCGATCACGATCGATCTGCAATCGATCGACCGCGGCCATGCCAGCCCACACCAGGTGCGGATCATGGGTCGCGATGCCGACATACGCACCTTCAGCAAGGAGCTTCTCCATGTTGTAGATGAAGTTGGCGCGGATGGTCTCGAAATCCTCCCACGCGATGGCCCGGGGTTCGCGATAGATCCCCTTGCACATCCTGATGTTCGGGTTCAGCGGAAGGAGGTCGGCGACATCGGCGGTGGTGCGGTGGAGATATGACTGCAGCACGACACCCACTGCGATCGGGTGGGCTTCGTGGATCCGCCGATACAGACGCAAGGTGGCGTCGGTACAGGTGTGATCCTCCATGTCGATGCGGACGAAACTGCCGAGCTCGGCGGCGCGGTCGACGACAGTACTCACGTTGTCGGCGCACAGATCCTCGTCGATCTTGAGCCCGAGCATTGTCGGTTTGATCGAGATGTTGGCGTTGAGACCCTCTGTCTCGATACGGTCGAGAAGGTCCAGGTACTGGGACACAGCCCTCTCGGTCTTGGACCGCTCCCGAACCTCCTCGCCGAGGACGTCGACCGTGCCCATTGCGCCCTCCCCGTTCATCTGGTGAAGGGTGCGGACGGCATCGTCGATGCTCTCACCGGCCACATAACGGCTTGCGACGCGGCTGACGATCGCTTTTGGAACCCACGGCATTCCGTGTTTGACGAGGGAGTCGAAAAAGCTCATGAGATTCTCCTCGAATCGGGGGCGTGTGCAAGGACGGCGCAGTACACGGCCTCGGCGCCGGCGCGCACGAGCGCCTCGCTGGCCCGTCTAATGGTCGACCCGGTGGTGGTGACGTCGTCTATCAGAAGGATCGTGAGGCCGCGTGCGCGGCGAGAAGTGGAGAAGCTTCGACGTGGAAGCTCGAGGCGACGGGCGCGGGAACGGCCCGCCTGCCGGTGAAGCCCGTGACGGCGTAGCAGCTTCACCACCGGCTTGTCGAGACGGCGGCCCACCGAGAAAGCCAACAGGTCCGCCGCCGCCCAGGGGCGGCGAAAACGCCGAAGGGGGTGGGACGGCACGCTGCAGATGGCGTCGATCGATGGCGCCCAACTCGCCGGCGCGACCACCGCCGCGAGGCGGAAACCCAGTGGTTGGGCGAGATCATCGCGCCGATGGTGCTTCAGCGAAAGGATCGCAGTTCGGAGCACGCCGTCGTGCTCACCCCACACCACCGTCGCCCGTTGCGGCGGGGCTGACCGCAGACAGCCCAAGCAGGCGTCGGAAGGATCATCTGCGGGAACTCCGCATCGAGGACAGGCGCTCCCGACGCGAGGCACCAATGATGCCCAACACGCGTCGCACAGGCCCCGGCTTCCTCCCGGCAATGGCTGCTCGCAATGTGGACAGAGACCCGGAAACAGCGCTTCAACAGCGGCGGTCAACATGCCCCCCATATGCACGGCGGATATGGTAGCAGAGGCAGGGCGCGGGGCGCAGGGTGCAGGGCGCAGGGTGCAGGGCGCAGGGGTGCAGGGCGCAGGGGTGCAGGGCGCAGGGTGCAGGGCACAGGG
>JAIVTZ010000498.1:0-3517 GCA_049188105.1 Deltaproteobacteria bacterium
GTATATGGACCAGAGCCTCCTGTTCCTGATGCGATCCATACCCCCCCCCGAAGACCACGACATCGAACGAGAGATCGATCTCCTCAACCGCACCTCCGAACTGACCCGGCCCATACCGGTGGTGAGGGAAAGCTTTACGACCCTGGCACAGCTCGAGCATCCACGGGCCCTCATTACTCTTGACGCGAGGATCGCCGAGCTCGAGGACGCCCTCAAAGGAACGATCGAAATCAAACCCAACCTCAAGGAAACCAGATGGCTCTTGAGCTATGCGATCAAACTGCTTGCTCAGAACCCTCGCATCGAAGCCCGCGCGATCGTCATTTCGCACGGCCTCAAGGGCCAGCCCCACCTCGGCGACACGTACTCGCGCCTCGCGCCGCTCGGCGAATTCGATCTGTCGGATTCTCCAGACCAACTGGACCGACTCCTGGATGCTCTGAGACAGGAGCTGCCACGGAAATTCCTCGGATTGTCGGTCAAGAACGACCAAAGAATTCAAAACGTCGAGCAGCTCGTCACCGCGGTCTCCGGCAGCAACACGCCGGAGGTACAAGAGCTCCTCTCCAAGATTGCCACGAAGTACCCCAAACAGAGCTTCGCCCAGGTGGCGGAAGAGGCGCTGAAAAATATGGGCCGGCCCGTTGCCGTCAAACCGACGACGGACGACGACTCAGTCACCCTGAGCGGTGACCTCGCGCTCTTCGGTCTGCCTAATCTGATCCAAAACCTCGCCGACACCGGAGTCACCGGCATCGTCACGTTCTTCAACCCTGAGGGCGACACGATAGCCTCGATCGAGCTCGCCGAGGGCGGATTCACGGCCGCCGATTTCGGCAATCTGAGCGAGGAAACTGCCGTCTACCAGATGCTCGAGCGGCCGATGGAGGGCCGGTTCGCGTTCGCCAACGCCGACGCTGACGGGGAAGCTCACGCCAAGGCGGAAAACGCCCAATCGATGATGTCGCTTCTGCTCGAGGGCATGCGCCGGTACGACGAGTTCCACCGCGCCCTGGCACTGGTTCCCGACGACGCCCGCTTCAAGGCGACCGGAAAAAAACCCACCGACGTCAAGGTGGACCCGGATCCGAAGCTCGCCAAGGAGGTGTGGGGCAAGGCCGCACGCGGGGTCCCTCCCACCACCCTCGAACCCGAGCTCAGCGTCGACTCATATGGCTTGCGCAGGCTCTACGAGCACTGGGTCACGGAAGGGTCGCTCGTGCGCATCGAAGAGAGCTCGTAGAGCACAATTCTTAATTCTTAATTTTGAATTTTGAATTCGGAATGACGGCCTTCCACCCTCGTTACTACAGCTGGTGAGTCAGGCGGCTTGGCACCTGGGTCGAGGGACGGTCATTAAGAATTGAGAATTGAGAATTGAGAATTTACTCCCAGAGCTTCTCCGGATACACCCCTTGCTCCACCAGCTCCTTGAGGACCGCAGCGGTTGTCCTGCGGTCCCCGGGTGAGGTCATCCCGCACCACCTCCCGCCCTCGGGCAGCACCTTGACCTTCGCCGTCCCCGCCTTCACCGCCTCCGCCACCGCAACCGGCAGGTAGAACTCGTCCTTCAGGCCCGGCTCGGCCTCCAGGAACTCCTTGAAGGCGTCCTCGAGGTAGCCCAGCAGATCCGGGGTAAAACCCCAGAGATTCATCGACACAAGGGTGCTCAGCGGCGTGATGTGCCCGACCCCGCCGGCGTCCACCCACCGCGCCACGTCACCGTTGCGCTGGATTTTAAGGATCTCCTGCAGACCGGTGAGCCACCCATCCTTGTCCTGCAGGCACAGCGCCCGCGACACCGAGCCCGAGGGCGGCAACGTGTCGGCGAGGCGATAGCCGACCATCGCCCACTGCACCGGGCCCGAGATCGGAGTCGGCTCGGCCAGGAAACCGGCGAGGGCGGCAATCGCCTCGCGCCCGTAATGGTCGTCGGCGTTGGCGACCACGAAGGGACCGTCAAGGATCGGCGCCGCCATCAAGACCGCCTGCCCGGTGCCCCACGGCTTGCTCCGGTCCTCGGCCGCATTAAAACCGTCGGGCAGCGCCTCCAGCTCCTGGCGGGCGTAGAGGACCTCCGTGCGGCGGGCCGCGCCGCCATCCATGTGCTTCCGAATCTCGGCCTCGGACTCGCGGCTGACCACGATCACCACCTGCTGGAATCCCGCGCGCACCGCGTCGAAGATCGTGTAGTCCATCAGGGTCGCCCCGCCGGGGCCCACCGGTTCGAGCTGCTTGAGCCCGCCGTAGCGGGAGCCGACGCCGGCCGCGAGAACCAGGAGTGTCATTTTCATCGCAGCACGAACCCTTCTCGAAGTGGATCCTCAGTCGCGGCCATCATCGTGTCCCCTGTACGGGAGCATTGTACGGGTACAGGGTACACGGTTCAGGGGGGCTCAGGGCTCAGGGCCCAATCCGGAACGCTCTTCCCTGCGATTCCGAGCCGCGAAGCGGCGGCATACACATAGCCTGGGGCGTGAGCCCCAGGGAACGAGCGGATCAAAATAAACCAAAGCCGCGAAGCGGCGACAGACGATTGGCCACCGATTCCGAGCTGGATGTCTGCCGCCCCTCCAGGGCTGACTGGTTGTTTCGACCCGTGTTCCTGGGGCTCACGCCCCAGGCTATGGATCTGTCGCGCCTCCGGCGCTCAGCAGTATTGAGTTTTGTACATTCCTGGCACCTCCGATCCTGGAACCTCCGACCCTGGGAACGCCGAGCTCCAGCTCGGCATCCGCAAACCCCCACCGCACAACCGCGGGCAACACACCCCAACACCCGTAGTCGCCTCCCCGCGCCGATAAATTCGAAATCCGAAATCCGAAATCCGAAATCAGCCCCCCCTCTCCCTGTTATCATCACCCTGAACCCCCGCGGGAGGGCCAATGACCACACCTGACCGCTATCAGGCTGAAAACAAGGTGCGTTTCGTGACCGCCGCGTCGCTCTTCGACGGTCACGATGCCGCCATCAACATCATGCGCCGCATCCTGCAGGCGCACGGCGCCGAGGTCATCCACCTCGGCCACAACCGCTCGGTGGCCGAAATCGTCGATGCCGCCATCCAGGAGGATGCCCAGGGCATCGCGGTCTCCTCCTACCAGGGCGGCCACATCGAGTTCTTCAAGTACATGATCGATCTCCTCAAAGAACGGGGCGCCGACCACATCAAGATCTTCGGCGGCGGCGGCGGGGTCATCGTGCCGCGAGAGATCAAAGAGCTCGAGGACTACGGCGTCGCCAAGATCTTCTCCCCCGACGACGGCCGCGAGATGGGCCTCGACGGGATGATCGACTCCATGATCGAGGGCGCCGACTTCGACCCCGCGAAGCTCGACTCCACCGGCCCCATCGGCCCCGGCATCGACCAGTGGCTGGCGGTCTCCCGCGCCATCACCCGCATCGAGGAAGGCCTCCCGGTCGAGACGCCCAAGCGCGAGACGCCCGCACCCGTCCTCGGCATCACCGGCACCGGCGGCGCCGGCAAGTCCTCGCTCACCGACGAGCTCGTCCTGCG
>JAIVTZ010000499.1:0-3494 GCA_049188105.1 Deltaproteobacteria bacterium
CTGCAGCAAGATGGATCAGAACTCGATTCGGAAGCCGACTTCGTAGCGGCGAGGGTTGGACCAGTCGATGGCGGCGCCGAGGCCGACGAGGCCGTCGCCTTCCGGATCGGCACAGCCGTGGGTCTGCTCGCAAATATCCGTCGCATTCATCGGCCGCTCGGTCGAGGTCGCGTTGAGGACGGACCCGATCAGCACCATTCGAATGTTGTTGCCAAAGGTGAAGCCCTTGGAGACCTGCAGATCGACGTTGTGGTTGCTGTTGCCCTCGCGGGTGCCGCGCGCTTCGGCGAAGACGGTGGTCCCGGGGGGCGCCCCGGGGAACTCGTCGTCGAGGGTGTTGTAGCGGAACTTGTCGGCCCAGAAGAAGTCGAAGCCGAAGGTCCAGTCGCCCTTGACGTTGAAGAAGCCGTTGAGCTTCAGACGGTGCGGCCGGTGCATCTGCGTGTAGCCGTACATGTTCATCCACTCCCACGGGTAGGTGTCGTAATCCCCGAAGAAGTAGTGGCGGGTGTCCGCCGACCCCTTGGATTTGGAGTAGGTGTAGGAGGCCAGCAACGTCATCCACGAGTAGCTGCGGCTCTCGAACTTGAGGGTCAGGCCGTCGTAACTACGCTCGGGGAAGTTGAAGACCAGGAAGTTGCCGCAATCGGCGTCCTCGCTGGGTCCGTCCCAGAAGTTGCCCCGGCAGGTGTCCTCGAGGATGTCGCTGGTCTTCTTGTTGATGTAGCTGATCTCGATCGAGGAGCGGTTCCACAGCGCGCGCTCGAATGAGATTGCGAACTCGTCGGCGTAGGTCGGTTTGAGGTTGGGGTCGACCTCGGTCGGCGCGCCGGCGGCCTGGGTAAAGAACGGACCGGCCCAGCCGCTTGGGTCCCAGCCCTCCGGGTCGTTCAGGTAATCCCAGCCCAGGTCCGCAGCAATGGCCTGGCACTCCTCCGGCGACAGGTGCATGTCGCCGGCGCCGACCCTGAACATCCCGTACGAGCAGCTCGCGTAGTAATAACGCCCACCCGCCGACGTGCTCAGGAAGCCAGGCACCGACGAGTTGGCCGGGTGCATGAAGCGGCCCCAGTTGCCGCGCAGGATATTGGTGGCGTCGCCGGTGACGTCCCACGCGAAGCCGAGGCGCGGCTGGATCTTGTCGAACCAGATCCTCTCGGTGCCCTCATTGTCCTTCCAGGTCATGTCGTCGAAACGGAGACCTGCCTTGATGGTCAGATTGGGCATCGGCCTCCATGCGTCCTGCGCGAAGGCGCTGTACATATCGCCAACGAAGTCCTCGGGCGGGATGGTGTCCCTGATCTCCCAGTAATAGGGATGCTGGAAATCCTCGTAGCGCTGGTTGTCCCGGAAGAACGAGGTAGTCGTTCCTTCGGCGCAGCCGTACCGCCCGTCGGACGGAGACGTCAGACAGATGGTGCTGGCGTTCTCCATGAACTTGCCGTACTCGAGCCCGAACTTGAACTCGTGCGAGCCGGCAAGATCGTCGACGAACCACGTCAGGTCGGTGGAGATCTCGTCGCGGTCGCGGTTGGAGAGTTCCTGGCGATCGTAGTTCTGGGTGAAAAGACCGCTGGCGTAGCTCCAGTGCGACATCACGTCGGGTCCAGTTATCGGAAGCTGGTCGAGGGTCGCCCGCTTGACGCCGACGATCGTGTTCCACATCATCGAGTCGGAGAGCACGCCGTTGAGCTCGCCGTTGGCTACAAAGCCGCCCTGGTCCCGGTTCGCCATCGCGGCCGGATCGCGGTAATGGGTGTCAAGCGCGTTGGCGTTGGCGATGGTGACCGGGTCGCCCGAGTACTTGCCGACCACGCGCCAGCTCGAGCCGGCCTGCCAGCTCAGCTTGGCGAAGGGGTAGTTGCCCTCGAATCCCCAGGTGTTGGTGGAGAAGGTCGGTGTCTGTTCATTATTGACGTACTCGTAGGCGACGAAGAACCACAGCTTGTCGCGCAACAGCGGCCCGCCGAGGGTGGCGGCGATGTCGATGAACTGGGCATTCAGCTCGTTCGCGTCATAGTGGTCGCCGCTCTCGTAAAACGCTTCGCTGCGGAAGCGGGTATCGAAGGTGCCCGAGAACTGGTTGCCGCCCGACTTGGTGACCAGGTTGACCACGCCGCCGATCGTGCGTCCGTACTCGGCCTCGTAACCGGCGGTCTGAAACTGAACCTCCTGGATCGCGTCATAGTTGAAGTTGGCGGCGAAGGTCGAGGTGATCGGGTCGGTGGTATCCATGCCGTCGATGTAGTAGGTGTTCTCGCCCGAGGTCGATCCGAAGACGCTCGGGTTGCCGGCGGACTCGGTCGAGCTGTCGGCGCCGGCGGCCTGGTAGAGCATGTTCTGGTAGCTGCGGTTGGCCGAGCCGATGGCCGCGTTTTGCAGGTAGGTCGCGTCAAAAATCTGCGAGTTGCTCACCTGGGTGGGGTCTATGACAGGCGTCTCCGCCATGACCTGGATCTCGTCTTCAAAGGTGCCGCCTTCGGGCAGGGTGATATGGACAGCCGCGGCGCCTCCAAGCGGCACCTTGACATCGTGGCGCTCCTGGGTCACGAAGCCCGGGAGGGCTGCGATCACCGTGTAGAGGCCGACCGGCAGGCCGATAACGGAAAATTCTCCCGCACCGGCGGTGATCGTCGAGCGTTGGCCGCCAAGCAGTGCATCCGAGTTCACGGTTACGGTGACGCCCGGAAGCGGCACATCGTTTCGGTCCTTGACCGTGCCGATCACCCGGCCTGTCGTGACCTGCGCGACGGCGCCCGTCGCCACCAGCATCGCCGCCAAAAGGACCACGGTAAATCGAAGATTTCTCGTTCCACGCATTTCGATACCTCCTTCTCCTCTATTTCGAAAATCCGTTTCGAACATTTCCGAGAGTTGCAACTCAATCTCACTCCGAGTACCGCGTTGAACACTCTCGTCGCTGCTCTACGAGAAGGAATGCAAATCGTTTGCTATCAATGGTTGGGAAGTTTTCATACATGTCATGAGCAGAATTCATGGACGTCTGATCTTTGAATCCTCGCCGGTGTTTCTTCGTTTGAAAAAGCACCATCCACTTTTGATCTGTCCGTCGGGATCGCTATCGAATCCTCAAATCGGTGGCTTCCACTTCGATAGCGACAGCGATCCCGATGGCGGTTGTTGCCCCGTTCGTGATTCCTTGGTGTCCTTGGTGCCTTGGTGGTCAGACCTCGACGATGGACCCGGTCTGGAAGCGGTGCAGCCTCTCCCCCATCACGCCCTCGAGCACGCCAAACGCCTTGGCGCCGGTGCAGTGGCCGGAGTAGACGGGCCCCTGCACCTTCTCCATGACCTGCCGGCCGATCTCTCGGACCTCGGAGCGGCTGGCGGCCATCGAGTTGTAAAACGGCAGGCCGATGAGGTGGAAGCCGCCGAAGACCGCCTTGATGGGGACACGCGGAAACTGGGCGGTGGCGGCGTCGATGAGATTGAGGATGCCATGGTGCGAGCAACCGGAGAACACGACCATCCCG
>JAIVTZ010000500.1:0-3508 GCA_049188105.1 Deltaproteobacteria bacterium
GGGTCGAGAGAAGTGCTCGGATCCTGGAAGACGGCCTGAAATCCCCGGCGCAGGGGGCGGAGCCGTGCCTCCGACAGTTGGCTGATGGGATGGTCTTCAAATATCACCGACCCACGATCCGGCCGCTCGAGGGCGAGGAGCAGCCGGGCCAGGGTGGATTTTCCCGAGCCTGACTCGCCGACGATGCCGACCGCCTCGCCGGGCGCCAGCGAAAGATCGATGCCGTTCACCGCTCTCACCCGGTCAGCCGTTCTCCTTCCGGGGTAGCTGCGGCAGAGATCCCGGGCAACGAGAATGTGGTCAGGCACGGGCTTTCCCGTCGTCCAGCGCCGTCAACGGGCAGCGAACTCGGCGGCCGTGTCCGGCCGCCAGGAGCGCGGGTTCCTCGTCGTTGCACCCGGGTTCGGCGATCGGACACCGGTGGCTGAAGCGGCAGCCGCTCCCCGCCGGCTGTGCCAACGATGGCGTGGGAGTTCGCAACGAGGCGCCGCGATGCTTCCGGCGACCGGGCGCCGAGGCGAGCAGCATTTTCGTGTAAGGGTGAAGAGGCGAGGAAAAAATCTCAGCGGTCGGTCCCTCCTCGATCACCCGCCCGGCGTACATCACGATCACCCGCTCGACTGCGCTCTCGACAACTCGCAGGTCGTGGCTGATCAGGAGCAGCGCCAACCCCTGCTCGCGGGTGAGCTTTTCAAGCAGCTCGAGCACCTGCGCCTGGGTGACGACGTCGAGTGCCGATGTGGGTTCATCGGCGATGAGCAGCCGCGGTCGCCCGGCGAGGGCGAGAGCCAGCATCACCCGTTGCGCCTCTCCTCCCGAGAGCTCGTGCGGGTAGGCCCGGGCGATGTTCTCGGGTTCGCCCACCGCGACCTCGGCGAGCAGCTCGATGGCCCGTTTGTGCGCCTCTCGGTGGGTGACTCCATGGTGAGCGGAGACGGTTTCAGCGATTTGGAATCCTACCGTGTACACCGGATTGAGCGCCTCAGCCGCCTCCTGGAGAACCAACCCGACCACGCCGCCGCGCAACCGGCGGAGCTCTTCCTGTGACGCCGCCATGACGTCGGTTCCGCCGGCTCTCGAGGATCCGCCGAGGACCCTCCCGGGATCCGGCACCAGCCCGAGGCATGCGAGCGCGGTCAGGCTCTTGCCGCTGCCAGATTCACCCACCAGTCCCAATCTCTCACCTGCGGAGACCGTCAACGAGACGGATTCGACCGGGTGCGTCCAGCCATCTGCCGGGGACGGGAATCCGACCGTCAGATCGTCCACCTCCAAAACGTAGTTAAGGCGCATACCGAAGGAGATCCACCGCCGTCACTGACTGATCCAACGCGGCGAAGAGGGTGGTTCGTTCGGGCGGACGTCCCCAGCAGTGGAGGATCGTGTCGGCGGTGTCGAGGACCCCATTGCCGTCGTCTTCCAGGAGAACCAACCAGTGGTTGCCGTGCACCAGGAGGTCGCCCGAGATGATGTCCCTCGTCCACACCAGCGGCCGGCCCCGACGGAGCACGCGATCGTCCGGGATTGAAAGCTCCCCGAGAGGAGAGAGCTGGGTCGGGTCGAGGTCCGGCGTGCCGCTCACCGCGACCGCGGCGAGGGTCCAGGACGACACCACGATCCGCTCGCCGACGAGCTCGGTGAATCGTCGGCCGAACGCGGCGACCGTTACCTCATTCCACGAACCGGGTGGGTCCCCCTGTGGTTGGAAGCCGGGGAGGCCAAAGAGCTCACCGGTGGTCTCGTGGATGGATTCTCCAAGATCAGCGGTTCGGAAAAGGGTGGGGAATTCCGGTTCGAGAATGTGGCTCACATCGAGGGTGGTCACGGCCTGGAGGGGGCGCACCTTCTCGGCCCGCTCGACCACCTCGACCCTTGCATAGAGCCTGCGGGTGCCCGCGCCCTGCGGGGCGACGACCGGCCGCCCGATATGGTCGTCGTTGTGGGATTCCGGCATCTGCGCCGCGCGCAGGCCCCGTCCCATCTCGGGCGCGAGATAGGTGCGGTAACGGAGTCGCTTTTCCGCGTTCTCGGCGGTCAACCTGCCGCCGAGGTTTGTGCTCTCGATCGAAAACCAGAACACACGGATGACACGATCGTCATCCGGCCAGGACGCCGTCTCGAGATGGGCGACCTCTCCACCGTCGATCACGAGCTCGCCGACCGGAGCCAGCCACTGGTCGTCCCGACCTCGCCGCGTGAGACGGAGGGCGAGCGCCGCCTCAACCGTTTCGCCGGAGGCCAGATGGCGCGGCCCCTCGCGGAACACCGGATCGGTCGCGGTCGCGGTCACTACCCGTGCCTCGACCAACTCCGGTCGTCGCCTCTCCCGCAGGTGCTCGATGACGAACGGCAGGGAGATCAGTGCGGCGAGGACGGCAAAGATCGCGGCCGGCAGCTTCCAGTCAGAGGCCATGGTTGAATTGTAGCGCGCACCGATGGTTTAGCCCGCACTGGGGACCCCGGCCGGACCTCCAGGTCGAAAACGCCACATCTCACAACATCTCGCGGGCCTCGTAACGCGACGCGGTGAGAAATGCGGGCTATCATCCGCTGGTGGTCAAACGGGTGTCGGAGCCGGTGGTGGTTGCGCGGGGGCGGGCTTTCGCATGATGGACCCGATGGCGGGGGTCGTGGTGGTCCATTTTGGAGATCCCGAACCGACCCTGCGCTGTCTGGCCTCGGTTTCCGGGGATCCGTCGGAGGTGGAGCGACGCATCACAGTGGTAGACAACTCGGGCAATCTCGAGGCTCGGCGATGCGGTCCGGGCGTCACGGTGGTCAGCCGCCCCGACAACCCGGGGTTCGGAGCGGGCGCCAACGCGGGTCTTGCCGAGATCGATCGGGAACGAGAGTGCACCGTGTATGTCGTGCTCAACAACGATACGGCCATCCGTCCGGGCTTTCTGACAGCCGCCGCGCAGGCTCTCGAGATCGGGGTGGGAGCAGCGGGCGGACCGGTTCGTGACGCGACCGACCCGTCCTGCCTCTGGTACGCGGGAGGAGGCGTCAACTTCGCCACCGGAACGGTGGGGCAGACGAGGTCCGAGGGTGCTTCAAAAAGGCGCCGCGATGTCGGCTTCATCCCAGCAACGGCGATGGCCGTCTCACCGACTGCCTGGCGGGAGGTGGGGGGGTTCGACCCGCGCTTCTTCCTCTATAACGAGGACGTGGATTTCTGTCTGCGGATGCGGAGGGCCGGGTGGCGGTTGTTGTTCGAGCCGGGAATGATATGTGAGCACCGGCTCGGCGGCGCCACCGGTTCCAACGAGCGTTCTCCGTTGTACCTCGAGAATCTCACCCGGACCCGGCTCCTGCCTTTCAAATCGCGGCCGTACCGTCTCTACCTGGCGGGGCTCCACACCGCCTACAACTCGCTGCGCGTTCTCGGGCTCGGGCTTCAGTACGGAATCCGCTGCGGGCCGTACGTGTCGGCGGTGGTGCGAGGGCATCGTCACGCTCTGGCGACGGTGCTTAACTAGGGAGTTTCTTGAGCGGGTTATGGCGATTG
>JAIVTZ010000501.1:0-3504 GCA_049188105.1 Deltaproteobacteria bacterium
AGAAATGTAGCCCCGGATCCAAGTGCGCCGCCTGGCATCCTCCTGGCTAGGAGAACACTAAAACCACCCAAATAGTAACGAAGTGGATAGGCATGGAGCGAGCTACCGGATATCGTACTCCTTCAATCGGCTGTACAGGGTCCGCACCGAGACTCCGAGGAGCTGAGCCGCCTTCTCCCGGTGGCCGCCGGTCTGTTCGAGGGCCTCGAGGATGGCCCGTCGCTCGCGGTCGATCAACGATACCGGGGTCGGCGCCGTTACCGCGGGTCGGGCGATGGGGCCGCCAAAATCGGGCAGGTCGGCCGGGGAGATCTCTTCTCCGGTGGCGACGATCAGTGCACGTTCGAGGACGTTTCGCAGCTCACGCACATTCCCCGGCCAGGTGTGGGCTTTGAGACGGTTCATTGTCTCTTTGCTCAGTGGTTTTGCAGGGATGCCGAGACGGGAGGTGAGCGTTTCGAGGAGCGCGGCCGTCAGCAGCTCGAGATCGCCGGGACGATCCCGCAGCGGGCCGAGGGTCAGCCGCATCACGTTGAGGCGATAGAACAGGTCCTCGCGAAAACGACCGATCTCGACCTCACGCTCGAGCTCGCGGTTGGTGGCCGCCACCAGTCGGATGTCGACCCGAACCGGTGTGCTGCCGCCGACCCGCTCGACCATGCGCTCCTCGAGGACCCGAAGCAGCTTGGCCTGTACCATCTCGGGAAGCTCACCGATCTCGTCCAGGAAGAGGGTGCCGCCGTCGGCCTGCTCGAAGCGTCCCATGCGCCGGCTGTCGGCGCCGGTGAAGGCCCCCTTCTCGTGACCGAAGAGTTCGCTGTCGAGAAGGGACTCGGGGATGGCCCCGCAGTTGACCGGGATAAACGGTCCGTCACGCCGGGGCGAGCCAAGATGGATCGCGTTGGCGATCACGTCCTTGCCGACGCCGGTCTCGCCGGTCAGCAAAACGGGGCTCTCGGTCGGTGCGACCTGGCGGACCTGCTGCATCACCTCACGGAGACCGAAGTCGGCGCCGACGATCTCGTCGCCCGAGATGCGCAGCAGCTCCCTGTGCAGGTACCGGTTGTCGTCGGCCAATCGGTCACGCAACAGCAGCACCTCTCGATGCACGAGGGTGTTTGCCAAGGCGATGGTGAACGGATCTTCGAGAAGGCGGAGCAGACGCGCATGTTCGACCGCATAGCGATCCGCGCCCTCCGCGGTCAGGACCACACCGCCAAACCGGCCGCCCTCGGTGGCCAGTCGCATCCTCAAGATCGACGAGCCCTGGATGCCGTGAAAGCTGAGCATCTCCCGAGCCACCGGGTTTCGCTCCTCCGAGTCGATCACCACCACATCTTCCTGCCCAGCCGCGGCACGCTGACGAATCCGCTCGCGCGTCTGCTCGGCAAGCGGCGTCAGCAGGTCGACCTTTTCGCCGTCCTCGGCGGTGGCGGTGGCGACCGTCCGCATCGCGCCAAGTTCCGGCTCGTAGACCTGCAGGAACATCCGGTCGACGGGGAGGAAACCCTGCATGGCGCGCACGCACGCGCACATCGCCTCTTCGATCTCCAGGCTGCCGCAGATGCTCAGGGTCGCGTCGCGAAAGAACTCGTTGTCATCGACCATGGCGGTCTCCCTCATCGAAGCGGTCCCCCTGTTGTGGTTATTCATAATTCTATATCATATTGTGAAATACAACAAATAGAATTACAGATTACCACAATCCTCACTCTTCACTTTTCCGTAAATAACTGAAAACAATATCTTTCGTGTTCTGGCACGATTTTCGCTACGACAGTGCCGAGAAAAGGAGTTGAACGATGAAAACCCTGATCTATGGCGCGGGACCGATCGGAAGATGGCTGGCCCTCCGTTTGAACCAGTCCGGCCACAACGTGACCCTGCTCGCCAGGAACGAGACCTATCGTTCACTCGATGAGCGCGGGATCGAAATCGTTGATGGGCTCACCGGAGAGCGGCTCGCCGCCCGAGTGAGGTTGGTGGATCGGCTGGACCCGGAGGATCGCTACGACCTCGTGGTGGTGGCCATGCAGAAGGCCAGCCGCGCGGCCGTCTGCCCGGTGCTGGCTCAGAACGAGCATCTGAAGAACATCCTCTTCCTGGGCAACGATGTTGCGGGGACCCGCCGATACCTCGACCATCTGCCCGAGGACAAGGTGCTGCTCGGATTCCCGGGTGTGGGCGGTGGATGGGACGGTGCCGACCTCGTGATCATGGACCGGGAGAAGCTCAACGCCCACCGCGGTGAGATCTTCATCGGCGAGCTCGACGGCACGACCCGAGAACGAACCCTGGAGATCAAGAAGCTCTTCGAGGCGGCCGACATCAAGGTCAGCATCGAGAAGGACATGGACGGCTGGCTCAAGTACCACTTCGCCTTCATGGCTCCAACCGCCGGCGTGATCTTCATGAAGGGCGGCGACCTGCGCGCGGTGGCGGCCGATAAGAAGGCGATCCACCAGTACTGCCGCGCCTGCCGCGAGGCCGGAGACGTCCTGCGCGAGATCGGGTATCGCAAGCGCCAGCCACCGGTGTTCAACCTCTACTACTGGCTGCCACGGTGGTTGGAGCCGGTGGTCTTCGGCAAGCTGTTCGGCTCGCGCAGTGCCGAGGTCCGCTTCGGGCTCCACGCCCGTGTGGTCGGCCCGGAGGTTCTCGGGCTGGCCGAGGAGTTCGCGGTGCTCAAAAGGCTGGCCGGGATGGAGACCCCCAGCCTCGACATGCTGCTCGCCCACGTGCCGCAGCAATCGGCTGCGGACCGGATAGAGGTGACCTCATGAAACGCGTGCTCGTTGCCGGCGCCACTGGATATCTCGGTGGATTCGTGACCCAGGAGTTCAAGTCCCGAGGCCACTTCGTTCGCGCCCTGGTCCGCTCCCCCGAGAAGCTGGACCAGCTCTGGGACTCCACGGACGAAATCATCCAGGGCGAGGTCACTCGACCCGAGACGCTCGGGCACATCTGTGACGGGATCGACGTGGTCTTCTCCTCGATCGGCATCACCAGGCAGAAGGACGGGCTGAGCTTCCGAGATGTGGACTACCAGGGAAACAAGAACCTGCTCGAGGCGGCCCTTGAGGCAGGAGTGAAAAAGTTCGTCTATGTGTCGGGCTTCAACGGGCCCAGGTTGCGGCATTTGGACATCATCGCCGCCCACGAGGATTTCGTTGACGAGCTGAAGGCGTCCGGCATCAACTACGCCGTTCTGCGACCGACCGGCTACTTCTCGGACATGGGCGAGGTCCTCGAGATGGCCCGCAAGGGCAGGGTCTGGCTCATCGGCTCGGGCGAGGGCCGGGTCAATCCTATCCACGGCGCGGACCTGGCGGTCGCGTGTGCCGACGCCGTGGACGGCTACGAGCTCGAGATCGACGTGGGTGGGCCGCAGACCATGACCTGGAACGAGGCCGTGGCACTCGCGTTCGAGGTGCTCGGCCGGCCGGCGAAAGTGACACGCATCCCCGAGTGGCTCATGTGGTCGGTGGTGCGCCTGGTGCGTCT
>JAIVTZ010000502.1:0-3494 GCA_049188105.1 Deltaproteobacteria bacterium
TTGTGATGCCTTAGTGTCTTTGTGTCTTCGTGTTTGCGATGCCGGTGGGTGGAAATTCGAAATTCGAAATGGGTGGGCGGCAAATTCGAAATTCGAAATTCGAAATTCGAAATCCGACCCATCAGTAATACGGCCGATACCCCAGATCCTCGTCCTCGATGGGGCCCTTCTGTTTCAGCTCGTCGATGCCCACCACCGCTTCCTCGCGGGTGGTGAAGCTCATCTCGTGCTTGCGGCTCATGATGATGGCCTCTTTCGGGCACGCATCGACGCAGTAGCCGCAGAAGACGCACCGCAGAAGATCGATCTCGAAGCTCAGTGGTCGCTTCTCCCACTCAACCGTCGCCTCCGGGTCTTCCTCGGCGGTGATCGTGATGCAGTCCGCCGGGCAGACGGTCTCGCACATGTAGCACGCGACACAGCGCAGCGAGCCGTCGTCCTTGGTGGTGAGAATGTGACGGCCCCGCATTCTCTCCGAGTACTCCCGCCGCTCCTCGGGGTACTGGATTGTCGCCACGTCTTTTTGGCCGAAGAAGTTGCGAAGAAAATGACGCATGGTCACCGCAAGACCCTTGACGATCGAACCGAGGTAGATCCGCTCCCCGAGGGTCTGCTTCGGCCGATCGACGTTGACGGTGATGACCGTCTTCATCGATCGAGCTCGCCGGCGATGATGTTGAGACTTGAAAGGATCGCGATGGAATCCGACACGAGGTGTCCCTCGAGCATGTGCGGGTAGGCCTGGAAGATGGCGAAGCACGGAGGCCGCACCTTGATCCGGTAGGGATGGCCGGTGCCGTCCGACACGATGTAGTATCCGAGCTCGCCGTTGGCGCCCTCGGTTGCCGAGTAGGCCGCTCCCGCGGGCACCTTCATGCCGTCATAGATCAGCTTGAAGTGCCAGATGAGCGCCTCCATCTCGGAGTAAACCTTGGATTTCGGCGGCAGCGCCACGTGATGATTGTCGGTGATCACGGGGCCGTCGGGGACCCGATCGATCGCCTGCTCGATGATCCGCAAGCACTGCCGCATCTCCTCGAGACGCACCAGATAGCGGGCGTAGCAATCACCGGTGGTGGCCACGGGAACGTCGAACTCGTAATTCTCATAACCCAGATAGGGCCGGACGCGGCGCAGGTCATAGGGAACGCCGGAGGCCCGCAGGCAGGGTCCCGTCCAACCCCACGCCACCGCCTCCTCCGCCGACAGGACGCCGATGCCCTCGGTGCGATCTCGGAATATCCGGTTGCCGGTGATCAGCGTGTCCACGTCGTCGATGAACTTGGGGATGTATCCCAGCAGGAAACGGACCCGTTCTTCGAAATCGGCGGGGACGTCGTGGGCGAGGCCGCCGATGCGGGTGTATGACACGGTCAACCGGCCGCCGGCACACGATTCCAGGAGCCCGTAGATTTCCTCCCGCGGCTGGAAGAAATACCAGAAGTTGGTCAGCGCCCCGAGATCCACCAGATTGGCGCCGAGGCACACCGCGTGGTCCATCAGACGGGAGAACTCGGACAGGATGAGCCGCACCACCTGGGCCCGCGGCGGCGCCTCGATGTCGAGCATCTGTTCGACGGCCAGGCAATAACCGACGCCGTTGATCATGCTCGAGCAATAGTTGAGACGGTCAGTGAACGGGATCACCTCGTTCCAACCATGTGTTTCGGACATCTTCTCGAAGCACCGGTGGAGATAACCGATCTCGCACTCGGCCCGGGTGATGACCTCACCGTCGAGACGCACCACCGTTCGGATGGTGCCGTGGGTGGCCGGGTGGGAGGGTCCGAGATTGAGGATCTGGGTTTCGAAATCGCCGTTGCCTTCAACGACGTCGGTCGCCCACTCGGGGGCCATGGTCTCCGCCTCGGTGAGGATCCACCGTTGCTCGGGGTCGTAATCCTTGCGCAGGGCGTGCCCCTGAAATGCCTCGTGGGTCAAGATCCGCCGCAGATTGGGGTGGCCGTCGAACCGGATGCCGAAGAGATCCCAGGCCTCTCGCTCGAACCAGTCGGCCGCCTTCCAGATCCCGTACGCCGTCGGCACGTTGGGGTCATCCTCGGAGACCGGAACCATGACCCGAAAGCGGTGGTCGGCGCCGAGGCTGGCCAGGTGGTAAACCACCTCGAATCGTTTTTCCCGGTCGGGATAGTCCACCCCGCAAATGTCGAGCAGCAGATCGCAGTCGAGCTCCGGCCGCTCACGAAGAGTCCGAAGCACCTCGATGACGCGGCTTCTGTCCGCGGTGATCTCCACGAATCCATCGGAGGCGATCTCGATCCCGAGCTTTTCATGTTCCGGGAGGAGCTCGGCCAACGGAAACCGGGCCGCGGTGTCAGGGTTTGAGACGGTCATACTGGGTTTCTCCACGTTGAATCAGATCCTGGAGCATCATGATCCCCTCGATCAATGCCTCCGGCGTCGGCGGGCAGCCGGGAACGTACACGTCGACCGGGATGAACTCATCGACCCCCTGGACCACGTGATAGGCGCGATAAAAGCCGCCGGTGCACGCGCACGCCCCCATGGAAACGACATACTTCGGCTCGGCCATCTGGTCGTAAATGCGTTTGACCACCGGAGCCATCTTGTCCGTGATGGTACCCGCGACGATCATCATGTCCGACTGGCGCGGTGAGAAGCGCACCACCTCGGCGCCGAACCGCGCGAGATCGTAGTGGGATGAAACCGTCGACATGAACTCGATGGCGCAGCAGGCGGTTCCGAAAGGCAGTGGCCACAGGCTGTTCTTGCGCGCCCATGCGAGCATCGCCTCGATCCGTGTCGTGAGCAGCGCTGAGCTGCCGTCTGGTTGCCGCATTGCGCCTCCATATGGCGATTCTGCAATGGCCTTCGCCTCGGGCATTATACGTGGTCCCTAAGATCATGGGACCGTTTCCCGTGAGAACAGTGAATGGGTGATAAACATTGCATTTCGAGGCTTTGCGTGATAATTTTGTTATCGTGTGACGGTTGTGCAGGCCAACAAGGCGAGCGGCGGACGGTCTGCCAGCCCGGATGGCGACAGCGGTGTGAGCGCGAGCCCAAGGAGTGATTGAATGGAGAAGAGGATGTTTGTGGGGAACCTGGCCTCTGGTGTGGGCGATGACGATCTCGAGGCCCTGTTCGCCAAGCACGGCACGGTGGTGAGTGTGATAGTCGTTCGTGACCGCGAAACCGGGCGCTCGCGGGGCTTCGGTTTCGTAGAGATGGAGACCGACGAAATGGCCGAGGCCGCCGCAGGTGCGATCGACGGTTTCGAGATGGAGGGCCGACGCATCCGGGTCAACGATACCCAGCCAACGGGGAACCACAAGCGGCGGTCGGATTTTGGGGAGCGTTGGTAATGCGAGCACGCTACGAAGCCGGCCCCGCGAGCGCGGGGCCTTTTTCGTAGCTGTTAGGTATTAGGTATTAGGTATTAGGTATTAGGTATTAGGTATTAGGTATTAGGTCATCGCACTTCAAGGACCCTGGCGGCCTGAGACGATTTC
>JAIVTZ010000503.1:0-3489 GCA_049188105.1 Deltaproteobacteria bacterium
GAGTCGTACTTCACAGCACGTCGAGCACGCCGAAGCGAGAAAACCACGCTGGGTGCGGTGCATCGCCGGCCGCAGCAGGCGATTGGTGAGAAATGCGGGCTAGGCAGTGACGTACCCGGAAAGACAGCCCGCAGATAACGCAGATACACGCAGATGGTTTCTTTGTGTTTATCTGTGTTCATCTGCGAGATCTGCGGGCAACCTGGGTAGGT
The DNA here is from genome assembly GCA_049188105.1 of Deltaproteobacteria bacterium. Lineage (GTDB taxonomy): Bacteria > Acidobacteriota > Thermoanaerobaculia > Thermoanaerobaculales > Sulfomarinibacteraceae > Sulfomarinibacter. Next base: position 213 of record JAIVTZ010000503.1, read on the forward strand.
AGGCGGTCTGGTCGAGCATCGAGTATTGGGCGGGGCGGATCGATTATCGAGTATCGAGCATCTGGGCGGTGGGCAATCCTCAAGCCTCAGGCCCCAAGCCCCAAACCAAAAAGCCGCACCAAGTGCGCGCACCTCGTGCACCCAGTTGATCGACCATATTCTTGATCAATGGAGCAATTGTAGGATATTCTGTAGTTGCTAAAACGCTCGCGTCTGGAGATTCGATGCAGGACAAGCTGGCTCCAATTGAAACAGCCCTCGAACTCCTGTTGAAACAGCTGCAACATCTCGAGTCCCGCGTTTCGCGGCTCGAGGACAGGGACAACCTCCCCGCCGCATCGCCGGTGGCCGAGCCGTCTGAGCCGGCCGCAGTTGACACCTCGATCGCCGCTGATCTCCCGACTGTCGCCTCCGAGTCCCACACGGTCGCGCACGTGCTCGGACTCATCGGTCGTACATTTCTGATCCTCTGCGGCGCCTTTCTGTTGCGAAGCCTGACCGACACCGGAACCGTACCGCTCGCTCTGGGCGTCGCGCTGGGGCTCACGTACGCTGCGGTCTGGCTCGTCGCAGCCGATCGCGGCGCGGGCGAGGGTCGCCCTCTGAGCGCGGTTTTGTTCGGTCTGGCATCGGCTGTGATCGCCTACCCTCTGATCTGGGAGGCGACCACAAAATTCGATCTGCTGAATGCTGATGCAGCGACCGCCATTCTTGCCGTCTTTTCAATTTCCATGTTCGCGGTCGCCTGGCGCCACAACCTGGAGATCTTCGCCTGGTGCGGCAGCGCCGCCGCTCTCGTCTCCGGCGTCGCGATCTTGATGACCTATCGCAACTGGGGATCGGGCGCTGCCCTTGTATTCCTGGTTGGCGGCGTCAGCCTGTGGTTCGCCCACAGCAGAGAGTGGACGGCACTCCGTTGGCCGGTCGCGGTGATCGTCAACGTCATCCCGTTGATGATTGTCTCCGTGTCGCTCCGTCCGACTGTTCCCGGCATTCCCGGGGGACCGTCTTTTCCTCTGGCTGTCGCGGTGCTGTTGACCTACCTCGTCGTCTATCTCGGAAGCTTTTCGCTGCTCATGCTGGCCCTGGGACAGCGACCGGGCGGTTTCGAGTTCGTCCAATCCGTAGTCTGCCTGGTGGTCGGCCTCACGAGCTTGGCCGCGGTGACTCGCGGGGTGGGTGGCGCCACGGAAATCCTCGGTTGGAGCACGCTGCTTGCAGGTGCGGCCAGCTACGGGGTCAGCTTCGGGTTTATCGATCGCCGCCTGGGAATGGGGCGCAGATTTTTCTACTACTCCTCGCTCGGGCTCATCCTCGTCATATGGGGTTTGAGGAACGTCGCCGATGATTCGACGGCGACCGTCATCCTCAGCGTGCTCGGGATCGCCGCCGCCCTTGCAGGACGGATGAACGATCGCCTTACCCTCCGCGCCCACAGTGCTGCCTACGTGACGGCGGCAGCCGCGATCGCCGGTCTGGGCGCACAGGCCGTCGAAACTCTGCTGCTTCCAATAACCGGGGCTGGAAGCTCGGTCGCTGCTTTGGACGTTGCCGTCGCCGCTGCCGCGGTGACCTGTTACGTGGTGATCGCACCCATACGGCAGGTCGAGTCGGTGCGTTGGCAGACGCGGTTGCCGGCGTTTATTCTTGCGGTCGTCGCGCTCTTCAGCCTGGCCTCCGTGGGCCTCGGGTGGGCGTTCGAATTCATCGGCCGCGGCTCCGCCGTCGACCCGGCCTGGGCCGCCGCAATTCGGACTGCAATCCTCTCGCTGAGCGCGATCATCCTTGCCGGTCTCGGTTCAAAGCGGCATCTGCTCGAACTCACCTGGCTCGTTTATCCAGTGCTCGTCGTGACCGGTGTCAAGCTCCTGTTCGAGGATCTTCGCCACGGCAAGCCCTTGGCGTTGTTCGTCTCGTTCGCTTTCCTCGGGGTTGCATTGATCGTCGCACCACGACTGCTTCGCAGACCGGCGCCGCAGCCCAGCGACTAGCCCGTATACTTCACCGAGTTGCGTCGCGAGGGCAGCGGATGCTGGATGCTGGATGCTGGATGCTGGATGCTGGATGCAACGAAATCGTAAATTCCCCCATTTCAATGTCAAGGGGTGAGTGGGTCGATCTGGTATCTGGTATCTGATATCCGGCATCTGTGCGGGTGGGCGGTCCACAAGCCTCAGGCCCCAAGCCTCAAGCCAAAAAACGCCGGGCCCGAAGGCCCGGCGTTGGCGTCGAATGGTCTCGTCTAACCGAAGTGAATCGCGTACAGAATCGGCGCGATGATCATCGCCACCACCGAGATCAGCTTGATGAGGATGTTCAGCGACGGCCCCGAGGTGTCCTTGAACGGATCCCCCACCGTGTCGGCAGTGACCGTCGCCTTGTGCATCTGGTCGAAGTCGTCGCCCCACTTCGCGTGTCCCTCGTCCTTGACCTGCTTCTTCGAGTTGTCCCAGGCACCGCCGGAGTTGGCCTGGAAGATCGCCAGACACACCCCGGAGATGGTGACACCGATGAGCAGACCGCCGAGCATGTCGACCGAGATCAGACCGACCACGACCGGCACCAGGACCGCGATCACACCGGGCACGATCATCTTCTTGATCGCCGCCGCGGTCGCGATTTCGATGCACTGGGTGTACTCGGCCTTGCCGTCGGCCGCTTCGATGATCGCGGCCTCCTCGTCGGTCGGCTCGCGCTCCTCCGACTCGGCCCTCTGGGCGGCGTCAAGGGCCGGCCGCAGCTCCGGAATTTCGCGGAACTGGCGCCGCACCTCCTGGATCATGTCCTGGGCCGCCTGACCGACCGCCACCATCGCCATGGCCGAGAATCGGAAAGGCAGCATGCAGCCAATCAGCAGTCCCACCAGCACGTAGGGGTTGGCGGCGTCAATATTGACCTCGCCATGCATCTTCGTCAGGTAGGCGGCAGTCAGCGCCAGTGCAGTCAGCGCCGCCGAAGCGATTGCGAAACCCTTGCCGATCGCTGCGGTGGTGTTGCCGACCGCGTCGAGCTTGTCGGTCCGGGAGCGGATGTCGCGTCCGAGCTGCGCCATCTCGGCGACCCCGCCGGCGTTGTCGGCAATCGGTCCGTAGGCGTCGGTGGCGAGCTGGATTGCGAGCGTGCTCAGCATGCCGACGGCCGCCAATGCGATGCCGTAGAGCCCGGCAAAGCGGTAGGCGAGCAGAATCGCCGCGCAGATCACCAGAACCGGGAAGGTCGTCGAGTTCATGCCCACCGCGATTCCCTGGATGATGGTCGTTGCGGCCCCGGTCTTCGA
>JAIVTZ010000504.1:0-3489 GCA_049188105.1 Deltaproteobacteria bacterium
ACGCTGGGGGCTCCGGCCGGACCTCGCAGGCCGCGCAGTCGTACTTGACAGTATGTCGAGCAGCCCGATGGGAGGAAACACCGCAGATTGCGACATATCGCGGGCCGTAGTAGTGAGGTGGTGAGAAATGCGGGCTAAAAGTCGTAGTACCAGCCGAAGCCGACATAGGTCTCATCGTGGAAGGAAAACTCACCCAACGCCGAACGGCCGGTGCCGACCTCGATCGCAAGACGGAAGCGACTGGTGCCGCGGCCGGTAGGCAGGAGAAAACCCAGCTGTGCGGTGGACATCGTCTGCCAGCCGAGCTCTTGGAAAGACTGTAGATCGAGCGCTGCGTACCAGGTCATGCGCTGCTTCCAAAACGTTCGAGTGCCGAAGAACTCGATGCCGGCCTGCAGGCGCCCCGGATCCTGGAAGTCATCGAGGTTGAAGCCGAGACCGCCCTCGGCGTAAATCTGCCACTTGGGTGTGAGACGCCAGTTCACACCGGCGACGATCTCCTGCCGGGTGTAGCCGATGCGCTTTCTCCCGGTTCGTTCTGCATACTCGTCCCCGACGTGTGCCGAGTCATGCTTCATGCCGATCCGAAAGCCGAGATCTTCGCGTGGAAGCCAGCTCAGATAGAACCCGAAGAGACCGTCCCAACCGATGTTGTCGAGGCTGTGGTCCCTATCGAAATGACCGAAGTAACCACCTTCGAAATCAATCTGCCAACCGCGATCGGGTTCTCCCTCGGGGTGCCAGCGAACAATTCCCCAGCGACCTCCGAGGCGCAAGCCGAATCGCGATCCTCCGCTTTCGGGAATTTCCGAGTCCGCCATCCACATGATGGTGAACGCCGATTGTGGACGGAGGGGGTCCGCGATGTACTGGGGGTAGAAGTTTGAAGCAGGCATCCACTCCGTCACCCGACGAGCCGTATCCGGGACAGACGGTTCGTCCGCTGCCGCTGCAAGAACCGGCACCAGACCGAGAACCAGGGCAGCGATGGCGTAACGGGAGAAGTTGCTTGGTCTCACCGGCCTGGGCGGCGAGTCGACTCGCCCCGGTTTCTGCCGCAGCCAAGAATCGCTCGTTGTACAACCTGCGGGTTCCCTGGCGGTTTTGGTTCTTGGCTTTTGCAACTGAGCTCCTTCATGGTGACACCGCCGACCGCCCGGTCGATGAGCAGATCTTTGTGAAATCAAGCGCCGGCAGTGAGCCGGCGGAAATACTGTGCTCGATGCCGACGAACGTGCCACAGGCTGATTTGGCCGTCATCCGACGAAGGTTACCGAGATGGGGCGGGCGGTGGTGGGTGTCGCCGGTCTGGGTCGGGCTGAATCGCGCCGCCACCGAGTCGGCCGCCGGTATGATGGTCCGCGATCCCGACGGCCACGCTATGTTGCTCCTCAGAGGAGATTGATAATGAGCATCCCGAATATCGACACGACGGTCCCGTGGATCACTACCAAACAGATGGTCGAGGTCGACCGGGCGATGATCGAGGATTTTCACATCGAGCTTATCCAGATGATGGAGAACGCCGGCCGCAATCTCGCCCACCTTGCCCGCGAGCGATTCCTCGGCGGCGACCCGCGAGACAAGACGGTGGTGGTGATGGCCGGCATTGGCGGCAACGGCGGCGGCGCCCTCGTGTGCGCCCGCCGCCTCCACACCTGGGGGGCGCTGGTCGAGGTCTTCGTCACACGCGCGGAGGGTGAATTCACACCCATTGCCGCCCACCAGCTCGACATCCTGCACCGCATGCGGGTGCCGGTGGCGCCGGCGGAGGCGGTCGACCGGGCGCCCGCCGCCGCCCTCGTGGTCGACGGCGTCATCGGCTACAGTCTCGACGGCGCGCCCCGCGGCGGGGCAGCCGATCTTATCCGCTGGGCCAACGCGCAGGCCGCTCCTGTGCTGGCGCTCGACGCGCCGTCAGGGATCGACACCACAACCGGCACGGTGTACGACCCCGCGATCCGGGCAGCCGCCACCATGACCCTGGCGTTGCCCAAGGAGGGACTTCGCGCCGACGGCGTTACCCGGCACGTGGGCGAGCTCTACCTGGCGGACATCGGCGTGCCGCCGTCGCTCTACGCGGGAGCCGAGCTAGGCCTCGAGGTCGGGCCCATCTTCTCCTCGGGAGACATCCTACGGTTGAGTGGTGCATCCTGACCCCGCCCGGCCACACAACGCAAGAAGCCCGCAGATAACGCAGATAACGCAGATAGAACCGTACACCTGAGTAGTCTGCCAGGCGACGTGGTCGATAGGCGTTTTAACGCAAAGACGCGAAGGCGCAAAGACGCAAAGGGTTCAATCGCCGAGCTTGATCGACAGTGCCCTCTGCGTCTCCGCGCCTCCGCGCCTCTGCGTTAAGAAACCGGGTGAGCGGTTGGCATGATCTTGTCGGCGGAGCGAGTTGTCGCAATCCTCATCCGAAACAAATCTGCGTCAATCTGCGTGATCTGCGGGCACCTTGCGATGGGCGGTCGATCTTCGCGCCTTTGCGTCTTTGCGCCTTTGCGTTAAAGAGCCGGCCGGGGCTTCGTCGGTTTCGACCGGCTCTACTGGGTCGGCTTGCCGTTGAGGATCGTCTCGACCTCCTCTCGGTCGACGTCGATCATGTACTGGATTCCGCTGATATCAGTGGCCTCTCGCGTGAGGCTGGCGATATCGTCTCGGGAGATGTGCTCGACTCCAAACTTCCTCGAACCGCACATCAGCTGGCGCAGACCCTGCGCGAGGCGTTCGTAGTAGGTGTAGAGGCCGATTGCACCGGTTGGAAGCTCCTCGAACGCGTCGTCTCCCACTAACTCCCGGAGGTCGCCCGATGTGACGAAGATTTCATCTCTGGTCCGTCCGAATCGTTCCACGTACACCGGCACTTGGCCTTCGTCGATGGTGCGACCGATTGTCTTGCCCACCATGGCCGCGGCGATCGGTGAGCGAGCCATGCCGATCAGCTTGACGAACGGTGCGCCGAGCGCCAGACCCTTGAAGATCTGGTCCTCGAACACGAATCCGCCGGCGAGGGCCAGCGCCGGCACCGGCCGTCCAGAGTCCGCCAGTTGCTTCGTGTAGTTGTGGAGGAGGGAGTGCAGCTCGACGGGTGGCATACCCCATTCGTTCATCATGTGCCAGGGGCTCATCCCGGTGCCTCCGCCCGCGCCGTCGACCGTCAGCAGGTCGATTCCGTACTTGGAGGACCAGGCGATGGCCCGCGCGAGGTCGGCCGGCCGGTAGGCGCCGGTCTTGAGGAAGACGTACTTCGCACCGGCCGCACGAAGCTCCTCCGCCTTCTTCGCGAAGCCCTCCTCCTCGACCATGCCGACCCGGGAGTGGCGCTCGAACTCGCGGAAGGTCCCACGTTCGAAGGCCTTGATCACGCCCTCGTCGGTCGGGTCGGGCAGGACCACGTACCCCCGCCGGTACAGCTCCTGGGCCTTTTTCAGGTCTTTGATCTTGACCTCGCCGCCGATGTTCTTGGCGCCCTGGCCCCATTTC
>JAIVTZ010000505.1:0-3478 GCA_049188105.1 Deltaproteobacteria bacterium
AGCGTTTCGGGCCGCCGCGGATCGTGGTGTTCAACGCCGCAGGGTTCGTCATGGGCTCGATTCTGGAGGCGACGTCAGCCGATTTCGAGGAGATGTGGCGGGCGACGTCATTCGGCGGCTTCGTGGTCGGGCGAGAGGCGGCCCGGCGCATGGTGCCCCAGGGTGAGGGTTCGATTCTGTTTACCGGCGCCACCGCCGCGATCAAGGCCAGCGCGGGATTCGCGGCCTTCGCCGCCGGCAAGCATGGACTGCGGGCTGTGGCCCAGAGCATGGCCAAGGAGCTCGGACCCGAGGGCATCCACGTCGCGCACCTGATCGTCGATGGCATCATCGACGTGCCGAGGGTGAGCGAGCACATGCCCGAGCTCGCGGCCTCGAAGGGCGAGGACGGCCTGGTGGACCCGAAGAGCATCGCCGCCACTTTGCTGTGGCTGCATCGCCAGCCGAGAGACGCCTGGACCTTCGAGCTGGATATCCGGCCGTTCAAGGAGAGCTGGTAGGACCAACCGATCAACCGAAGATTGCCGGGGCCGTGCCCCGGACCGAGGAGAAAAAACATGGCAAGAAAGAGCTACCAAGGCAAAGACATCGAGATCTCATTCGACGGCAGCCTGTGCATCCACGCACGGGAGTGTGTGACGGCCCTGCCCAAGGTGTTTGTGGCCAACGCGCCGGGAGACTGGATCCAACCCGACGAGGCCTCGGCGGAGGAGATCGCGGCCCTCGCCCACGCCTGTCCCTCGGGCGCCATCCAGTATCGGCCAAAGGACGGCTCGCTGGCGGAGAAACCGCCCCAGGTCAACAGAGTCAAGGTGCGCGAAAACGGGCCGTTGGCCTTTCACGCCGATCTCCGGCTTGGCGGTGAGCCCTCCGGCTGCCGTCTGACCCTGTGCCGCTGCGGTGACTCGAAGAACAAGCCCTACTGTGACGGCACCCATGTCGAGGCCGGGTTCACCGCGACCGGCGAGCCGGAGAGCAAGGAGCTGGTCACCCTCGAGGAGCGTGGAGGACCGCTGGAGATTCAGCCCGCCACCGACGGACCGCTGCTCGTCTCCGGCCCGCTCGAGATCATGGCCGGGACCGGCCGGGCGATCGAACGCACGACGAAGACCGCGCTCTGCCGGTGCGGAGCTTCCGAGAACAAGCCCTACTGCGACGGGACGCACACGAAGATCGGATTCCAGTCGGGTTGAGTGCTAGTGCACCCCGCCACAATTGGCGGGGTATTCGATCGCCGATTCATCCTTCCTGCCTGTGCTTCGCTTCCTCTACATACGGCAAGTATTTATCGGTCGCGAAGCACAGGCAGGAAGGCGCCTCGACGCCCTCGATACTACCCGCCAATTGTGGTGGGGCACACTAGGCCCAATGATCTTAACGATTCCAATTCGAAAGTCGCGGCGGCCACCAGGTGCCCGAGCGGCCGAGCATTCATCAACGACGGAGCGTCGTTGTGTCGGTGTCCGGTGCGACTCGACATGTTGACCCAGATGGCCACGACCCTCGCGGGTCGGGCCTGGCCCGCATATCTCACCAGCTTCCGACTACGGCCGGCGATGGAAGCGAAAGGTGGCCGAAGCCGCATAAGCTCCAGTCATCGTTGTGGGGGCACGCGCCTCGCGTGCCGGGTGGAAATCTGAAATTGCACGGAGGTGGGGGGCGGCACAAGCAAGGTTTGGTGGGGGGTGGGCGCAGCCAACATCTGACTGCCCTTCGCCGTCCTCATCTAAAACCCGGTGAGAAGCGCGGGCTGACGCCGCAGCCACAATCTGTCGCCCCCTTTCGGGGGCTTCTGGGTTTTGTGATACCCGTTACCTGGGGCTGACGCCCCAGGCTATGAGTCTGTCGCCGCTTCGCGGCTTGACGGATTCCGTCCTGTCCCGTTTTGGGGGCTGACGCCCCAGGCTATGAGTCTGTCGCGCCTTCCGGCTTCGCCCTGCGGGTTACGCCGTGACAAGTCGGCGCTCAGTCATTTACCCAACCCTCGTGGCCCGCACCAGGAACGGCGTCCCTGGGTGTTTCTTTCTAATGGGTTCCGGGGCGCAGCCCAGGGTGAGGCGCTCCTCAGAATGACACCTTGGGTGGTGATCTTCGCTGATACACTGCACGACTGACCATGATCTCGATATCCGATCTCCAATTCCGGTACCCCGAGGGCGAGTTCGAATTGAACGTCCCGGACCTCGAGGTGGCGAAGGGGGAGACCGTCGCGGTGATCGGACCATCGGGATCTGGCAAGACGACCCTGCTCCACCTGATGGCCGGGATCCGGCTGCCGCAGGAGGGAAATGTCGTCACCGACGAGGTGGAGGTCACCAGCCTCGACGACGGCGCGCGGCGCGACTTTCGGATCCGTCGCATCGGCATGGTCTTCCAGGAGTTCGAGCTGCTGGAGTACCTGACGGTGCTCGACAATATCCTCCTCCCCTACCGGATCAACGGCTCGTTGAAGCTCGACCGGAGCGTCCGCGAGCGGGCGGCCTCCATCGCCGAGCAGGTCGGTATCGCCGACAAGCTCAACCGTCTGTCCATCCGGCTGTCGCACGGTGAGAAGCAGCGGGTGGCGGTCTGCCGGGCGCTGATCGCCGAGCCGGTGCTCCTGCTGGCCGACGAACCGACCGGCAACCTCGATCCCACGAATACACAGAAGGTCCTCGACATCCTCCTCGATGCCGCCGAAGCAACCGGCGCCACTCTCGTGACCGTCACCCACGATCACGACCTCCTCCCCAGATTTGACCGCAGCATCGACGTTATGGATTTGCTGACGGAGCCGGAGAAACCGCAGATAACGCAGATAGACGCAGATCATAAGAAGGAAAGAAGCCCACAGATCACACAGATGGACACAGATAATGAGGGGGAAGAATGATGGACGACTTTCCTCTCAAGGACGAGACGTACCAGATTCTTGGCGCGTGCTTTGAGGTGTACAACGAGATGGGCCGTGGATTCCTGGAGTCTGTGTACCAGGAGTGCCTCGAGGTGGAGCTCACCTCATATGGGATTCCGTTCGAAGCACAACAACCGATCGAGCTGGTATTCAAAGGTCAGGAACTTAAGAGGACTTTTGCACCCGATTTGCTCTGCTTCGGAAAGGTCATCGTCGAGCTCAAGGCGGTCCGGCGACTCGCCGCCGAACATCGAGCACAACTCATCAATTACCTGAGAGCGTGCCGTCTGGAGGTCGGCCTCTTAGTCAACTTCGGTTCCTATCCGCAGCTCGAGTACGAGCGAATCGTCAACCAAAAGAATCGTTTTCAATCAATCCCATGAGTTGCTTTCGTTTTCTATCTGCGTTCATCTGCGTTATCTGCGGTTTCTCCGATGCGTGATGTCCTTTTCCTTGCCTGGCGCTATTTGGCTCATAACCGCGTGAAGACGGCGGTGCTGGTGGGATCGATCATGCTCATCGTCTACCTGCCGGTGGCGCTGCGGGTGCTGGTGAAGCAGTCGGCGGCCGAGCTCACGGCCCGCG
>JAIVTZ010000506.1:0-3472 GCA_049188105.1 Deltaproteobacteria bacterium
TACTAGAGCCGCCCACCCACCCCTTGACACTGGTGGTGGTGGATTCACGCTTCAGGTGCATCCAGCATCCAGCATCCGGGATCAGGAGGTTGCTCTACGTCAGATATTTCGATACGCCGTCCAGGAACAACTGAACGGCAAGTGCGACCAGAACCATGCCCATCAGGCGTTCGACTGCGACAAGCCCTCGTTTGGTCAGGAATCGAAACAGGAACGTCGATTAGAAAATCGGGATGTTCCCGAAGCCATCCATGATCAGGAAGAGTGTCACCGATACCGACAAGATCTCCATTGATTTCAACTCCTCGATGGCGCCAGCGTGTTGACCAGCGCATAGACAAAGATGGCGGCGAGCTTAGCGGTGTTGTCGTCGCTGTCGAACCGCGGTGAGACCTCGGCGAAGTCGAAGCTCACGACCTTGCCAGATGCCAGCACGTGCTTGAGCAGGCGCAACACCGTTTCAGGGTGGAGCCCGAAGGGCTGCGGCGCGCTGACGCCCGGCGCGAACGCCGACGAGAAGACGTCGGCGCAGATCGTCACGTAGATGGCATCGTTGCCGGCGAGGAAGGCATCGATCTTCTGTTTGACCGGCTCCAAGTTGGCATCATCCATGTCCCTGGCGAGCACGGTCTCGACGTCGAGCTCCTCGGCAATCCTGAACAAGCTGACCGTGTTGGCCGACTTCTGGGCCCCAATACAGAAGTAGGAGAAGTCCGTGCCTCGCTCCCGACACTCGGCGGCGATCTGGGTGAACATCGTGCCCGAGGTCGCAGCCGGCCGCAGCGGCCTCAGGTCGAGGTGGGCGTCGAAGTTGAGGATGCCGAGCCGCTTCGAGCTCGAGAGTTGCCGCGTAATCCCGAGGTAGTGACCAAAGGCGACGTCGTGGCCGCCACCCAGAACCACCGGGAAGAAGCCGGACGAGAGGATTCGTTCCACCGCTTCCGCCAGCATTCGTTGGGCGCCTTCCAGGTCACCGTCCCGGCAGTGAATGTCCCCTCCATCGAAGAGACCAACGGTGTTCGGGAAGTTGACCGGCAGGTTGGCGAGCTGGGTCCGGATTGCCTCCGGTCCCCTGGCGGCTCCGGTCCTTCCGAGGTTGAGCTCTACGCCGTGGTCGCAGCAGTAGCCCAGGAGGCAAAATCCTTGGGGAGTCTGCGGGGCAAGTTGATAAACCGGCGCTGAAAGATCCAGACATTCGATGACCTGATGCCAGCGAAAGGCGTCCCGATCTTCGAGATCGTCCACCCTGCCGGTCCAGCGCGCCGGATCGGATGGTGTGTAGTGGGTCAGCTGGGTCATGGGAGAAACCTCCAGGGGTGGGCAGTGCCCCCAGGAATTGGTGATCTGCTGCACATGGATCTCATTCGTGTTGACCACCACAGTCCTGGCATGGCGACATTACCTCCTGATTCGGGTTTGACACCGATTTCATGTGCCCACCGTAGCGTTTCGGAAAATGGTCAGAGCAGCTCGAGCAGGTGCACGATCATTTCGGTGCCGCGGTGGAAGTTATCCACGATGAGCATTTCGTTGGGGCCGTGGATGCGTCCCTCGGGGACGTCGACACCGAGCAGGAGGCAGGTCGCACCGAGCTTCGAGTGAATGGATGCCACGATCGGTATGGAGGCGCCATCTCGGATGTAGTGCACAGTTCCCTCGAATGCCCGCCCCATCGCCTCGAACGCGGAGCGGACGTGTGGGTCGTCGGTCGGCGCGAGGAACGGACGACCGCCGTGGCCTGGGCTGACCGAGACCCGAACCTCCGGAGGGGCGATCTTGCGGACGTGTTTCTCCAGCAACTCGAGGATCCGTTCGGGTTCCTGGTTCGGGACCAGTCGCATGCTGATCTTGGCCGTTGCGTGGGCCGGGACGATCGTCTTCGAGCCCTCGCCGCCGAAGCCTCCGGTGAGGCCGTTGATCTCGAGGGAGGGGCGCGCCCAGATGCGCTCGAGGGTTGTGAAGCCCGCTTCACCGTACGGCGCCTCCGCACCGAGGTCCCGACAGAACGCTTGCTCGTCGAGCGGGAGCGACGCAAAGCCTTCGCGTTCGCCCGGCGACAGCTCGAGGACGTCGTCATAGAAGCCGTCGATGGTGATTCGGCCGTCTCGGTCCTTGAGGTCGTTGAGGATTCTGGCCAGGAACTCAACCGGGTTGGCAATCGCTCCTCCGTAGTTGCCGGAGTGGAGGTCTGTCGCAGGTCCCTCGACTCGGATCTCGGCGGTGGCTATGCCACGCAAACCGTAGCAGACCGACGGGCAGTCGCTGGCGAAGAACGGCGAGTCGCTGATGACGGCGATGTCGGCGGCCAATAGATCGCGGTGGCTGTCGAGCAGCTGCTCGAGACCCTCGCTTCCCTCCTCCTCTTCGCCTTCAATGGCAAAGACAACGTTGACCGGCAACGTGCCCTTGACCTTGAGGTAGGTCTCGACGGCGTTGATGTGCATCATCACCTGACCCTTGTCATCCGCCGTGCCGCGGCCGAAAACCTTCCCGTCGCGAACCTCGGGTTCGAAGGGGGGGCTCGCCCACTCGTCGATCGGGTCGGCGGGCATGACGTCGTAGTGGCCGTAGAGGAGGACCGTCGGCAGATCATCCGAGATGTGTTTCCGGGCCCATACGACGGGGTTGTGGTTGCCGACGACGAGCTGGCGCACCTCGTCCATTCCGGAGCGCTCGAGGCGCCGCTCGAGCCAGTTCGCTGCCTCGGTGATGGCTTCGGGATGGGGGAGGCCGGGACTGATGCTCGGGATCCGGACGAGCTCGATCATCTCAGCGAGGGCCTGGTCGCGGTTTGCGCGCAGCGTGTCAATAACCTGGTTCATGGATTCCTCCGGATGGGGCTCGCGACGAGGGGGAGTATAGGTCAGCGGCATGAGTCGGTCGAAGGCGAAACCGAATCCACCCGTCCACCAGGAATTTGCCCGCAGATCACGCAGATGGATCTTTCGTTTGTTATCTGCGCCAATCTGCGTCATCTGCGGGCAGACCCTTTTCAGCGATTCAGGTTCAAGAGCTCGTTTTCAAGCCGATCGACAAGGGAGTCCATTTCCGCGACGAGGGCTTCGGTGGGCTCGGTTGTGGCGAGGTCGACTCCCGCCTTCCTCAGCAGGGTTACGGGATGGTCGTTGCCGCCGGAGCGCAGTAGCTCGAGGTAGGACGCGACGGTCGCGGTGCGGGAGGCCTCGTCTCCCTCGGTCATCTTTCGGTGGAGCAGGCTGGCTGCGGCCTTCGAGGTGGCGTACTGGAAGACGTAGTAGGGCGAGCCGTAGAAGTGGGGAATCCGCGCCCAGGTGTTGCGGTACCACGGCTGATCGTCAAGAGTGTCGGCGAAGAAGCCCTCCAACACCCCGAGGTAGGTCTCCTGCAGAACCTCGGCGGTGATGGGGCGGTCCTCCTCGACCGCCCGGTGGGCCTCGAGCTCGAACTCGGCGAACATCGCCTGCCGGTAGAAGCCGGCGGAGATGTCATCGAT
>JAIVTZ010000507.1:0-3463 GCA_049188105.1 Deltaproteobacteria bacterium
ATCCCCAATGCTCGATCCCAAGAAATCCATGGTTTTCTTGGGAAACCGGGCTGGGCTGGATCTCAGCAGGGGAAGGCGTGTACAGTATCGGTTTCAAAGGCGGTGGTTGATGGCGGAGACGACCCATATCGACATCTTGTACGAGGGAACCGAGGCGTGGAACGAGTGGCGCCGGAAGAACCCGGGCGAGCGGCCGAACCTCGCGGGCGAAGACCTCAGCGAGATGGACCTGACCGGCGCCAACCTGGGAGAGGCCGATCTCACCGATGCCGAGCTCTTCCAGACCGACCTGACTGAAGCGAACCTCAAGATGGCGGTGCTTCGGGGAGCGGATCTGTCGGGTGCGGATCTCAGCGGCGCGGCGCTTTACAAGGCGGAGCTTGCCGATGCGTGTCTGATCGAAGCGGATCTGACCGGGGCCGGCCTTGGGGCTGCCGACCTCAGGGGCGCCGATCTTCGTGGCACCAAGCTCCGAGGGGCCGATCTCAACGAGGCTGACCTTTCGGGAGCGAACTTGAACGAGGCCGATCTCACGGGTTCCAATCTCAAGCAAGCCGACATCACGGGCGCCAACCTTCACAACGCCAACCTCGCGGCCACCAACCTCACCGCGATGAAGGACGGAGGTTTTCGCGAGAAGAGGGGCCGCTACTACGGGATCAGGGGCCTCGATTCGTGTTTCGGGGATCCGCTCTTCGTCCGCGATGCCAAGGACCAGGACTATCTGGACACGCTCGAGGTCGCGATTGACGAAACGCCATCGACTGTGAAACGGCGCTGGAAGCGTTTCTGGTTCAGCGCCTGGGGCCTGATCGACTACGGACGGAGCCTCGGCAAGCTGGCGCTGGGTGCGTTTATCGTGACGATGTTCTTCGGGGTCATCTTCCACCTGGATTCGATCTTCGGGTGGCAGTTTTTCAGCCTCCCCACGTCGGCTGACAGCCCGTTGACACCCTACTATTTCTCGATCGTCACCTACACCCGTCTCGGTTCGGGCGGCATCACTCCCACTCACTGGGTGGGCGAGATCGTGCTCATCTGCGAGCGAATTCTCGGCTACGTTACCCTCGGCCTGTTGCTGTCGATCCTGGCCAACAGGGTGGCGAGGAGGAGCTAAATGACATACGTCCGCCTATGCATGCAGCAAATAGAGGCATTCGAGAATCGCAGATGAAGAACATCGGAATCCGGACGAAGCTGTTTCTGGCCGTGCTCGCGCTGGCGGTGCCGGCCCTGGTCCTCGTCGGTGTCCTGTCGTACCTCGGTGGCAAGACGGCGGTCGAACGGACCACCCTCGAGCACCTGACCTCGGTGCGAGCGAGCAAGGCGAACCAGATCGAAGGCTACTTCGATCAGATCCGCAGTCAAGCGAGGACCTTGGCGAAAAACGGGATGATTATTGACGCGATGGTGGAGTTCGACGAAGCGCATCAGGCGATGGATGGCGTCACGTTGACCCCGGAGCAGCGAGATGCGGTGGCCGCCTATTACAGGGAGGCGTACATCCCGCGGCTCGAGGCTAATACGGAAATCCAGATCGATCCCGCCACCTACCTGCCGACAGACGAAAGCGATCTCTACCTCCAATACCACTACATCGTCGCTAACCCGAATCCGGAAGGTGAGAAGGACCTCCTCGACGATGCCGGTGACGACAGCGATTTCACTGCGGTGCATCGAATTATTCATCCGATCCTGCGGGATTTTGTCCACGAGTTCGGTTTTTACGACCTTTTCCTGATCGACGGCAGCGGGCACATCGTCTACACGGTTTCCAAGGAAGTGGATCTCGGCACCAACCTGCTCGACGGCCCCTACCAGGACACCAATCTGGCAGAAGTATTCCAGGAGGCGCAGCAGGGCGCGTTGAGCGACTCGGTGAGCTTGGTCGATTTTGCCCCGTATGCACCGTCTTTCGGCAAGCCGGCATCGTTCATGGCGGCGCCCATTGTCGATGGCGCGTGGCTGCTCGGCGTCCTCGTGTTCCAGATGCCGGTGGGTGAGATCGACGGGGTGATGACGAGCAACCGGAACTGGCGGACCGACGGGCTCGGAGAGACCGGCGAGACCTATCTGGTGGGCCCCGATTTCAAGATGCGGTCGAACTCGCGCTTCCTCCTCGAGGACCCGGCGGGCTACCTCGAGGCCGCCGAACGGGCGGGCACCTCGCGGGGCGATATCCGGCAGATTCGGGATTTCGGCACGACGATCCTGATCCAGGAGGTGCGGACCCCGGCATCGACCGCGGCGCTGGCCGGCGAAACAGCGACCACCACCTCCACGGATTATCGGGGCGTCGAGGTGTTGGTGTCGTACTCGCCGCTGGCTATCGAGGGCGTCGACTGGGTGATCTTGTCCGAGATCGACACCGACGAGGCCTTTACCCGTATCCGGATCTTCACCCGAAACCTCATCCTCCGCATGGCAGGGATCCTGGCCCTCGTGCTGATCGCGGCGTGGTTCCTCGCACGACGATTCGTGGCGCCGATCATCGAGGTCGACGGCGCCGCCCGCCGGTTCGCCGCGGGCGAGGAGGATGTGGAGGTCCCGGTGACCAGCGGCGACGAGCTGGGGGGGTTGGCCAAAAGCTTCAACCAGATGGTCTCCGCCATTCGTCAGAAGACCACGGATCTCAAGAGGACGGCGGAGGAGCTCGAGGGCATTAGCAGCGTCATTCTCCGCTGGGACACCGAGGGCAGAATCCTGTTCATGAACGATTTCGGTTTGGAGCTCTTCGGTTTCACCGCCGAGGAGCTCGTCGGGGAGCCAATCGTCGGTTCCATCGTTCCCGCCTCCGATGTCGTCGAGAAGAACGTCCGCATCATGATCGATGAGATCGCTGCGGATCCCGGCAAGTACGAGGACGACGAGACCGAAAACCAACGCAAGAATGGTGACCGGATCTGGATGGCGTGGCGCAACACCCCGATCCTGAACGACGATGGGAGCCTGCGGGAGATCCTCACCATCGGCATCGACATCACCGAGCGGAAGCGGGCGGAGGACGAGCTTCGAAAGCTGTCGCAAGCTGTGGAGCAGAGCTCCAGCAGCGTGGTCATCACGGATCTGGCTGGAGACATCGAATACGCCAACCCGAAATTCACCGAGATCACCGGCTACACGCTCGAGGAGGTGCTGGGTCAGAACCCGCGCGTGCTCAAGAGCGGAAACCAGCCAAAGGAGTTCTACGCCGACCTGTGGGCAACGATCGCCTCGGGCCGAGAATGGCACGGGGAATTCTGCAACCGGAAGAAGAACGGTGAGTTGTACTGGGAGTCCGCTTCGATCTCCCCGGTCCGCGATGCGTCGGGCAAGATCACGCACTACGTCGCGATCAAGGACGACATCACCGAGCGGCGGCGGATTGAGCAAGAGGTGGCCGAACAGAAGCAGCTTTTGGAGACCACCCTGGAGTCGCTGACCCACCCGTTCTACGTCATCGATGCCGAGGACTATTCAATCC
>JAIVTZ010000508.1:0-3462 GCA_049188105.1 Deltaproteobacteria bacterium
GTCCCGCCGTGCTTGTCGCAAATCGTGCTCCTCGAGGTAGCGCTACTACGACTGCGTCGCCCGATTCGCGACAAACTCAGCGGATACTTGCGCTTCGCCGCCCTCGTAACGAAACCCGGTGAGAAGAGCGGGTTAGGATAACGACATGGTCCAACTCAGCGACCTTAAACGGCTCGGCCCCTACGAGTGGGAGATCCCGACCTCGGTGCGTGCCGACATGCGGGTGCCGGTGCGGCTCTTTGCCAGCTCCGTGCTGATTCAGGCCATCGGCGGCGACGCGTCGCTCGAACAGGCGGTCAACGCCGCCACCCTGCCCGGGGTGGTGGGCGAGGTGCTGGTGATGCCCGATGTCCACCAGGGTTACGGCTTTCCGATCGGCGGCGTGGCCGCCACCGAGCTGCCGTCCGGTGTGATCTCACCCGGCGCGATCGGCTACGACATCAACTGCGGCGTGCGGCTGCTGGCCTCCCGGGTCGAGCTTGCCGAGGCCGAGGGTGCGATGGACGACCTCGCCTCGGCCCTCGATGCCGCCTGTCCGAGCGGGGTCGGTCAGGGTGGCCGGTTCAAGCTCGACGACCGCGAGCTCGAACGGGCGTGCCGCGAGGGCGGCGAGTGGGCCCGCATTGAGGGGTACGGCACCGAGTCCGACGTGGCTCGCACCGAGGAGGGTGGATTCCTCGACGGCGCCGATTTCTCAAAGGTGAGCCGCCGCGCCCGCGAACGTGGCAAGCCGCAGATGGGCACCCTCGGCGCCGGCAACCACTTCATCGAGGTCGAGGTCGTGGACGAGGTCCTCGACCCCGAGGCGGCGCGGGTCATGGGGCTCGAAGAGGGCTGTCTGACGGTGATGATCCACTGCGGCTCGCGCGGCTTCGGCCACCAGATCTGCACCGACTACGTGAAGTCGTTCCAGAAGGCCGTCCAGCGCTACGGCATCCGCCTCCCGGATCGTGAGCTGGTGTGCGCGCCGCTCGACTCGCCCGAGGGCAAGGCCTACGAGGCCGCCATGGGCTGTGCCGCAAACTATGCCTTCGCCAACCGCCAGGTGCTCGCCCATTACGCCCGCGAGGCCTTCGCCGAGACCCTGCGCGGCCGCGCGCCGAACACCCACCTCCACCAGGTCTACGACATCGCCCACAACATGGGCAAGACCGAAGACCACGTCATCGACGGCATCAGGCGCCGGGTGTGCGTCCACCGCAAGGGCGCGACCCGCGCCTTTGGCCCCGGCTTCGAAGGCCTGCCTCCCGAGTACCGCCCCATCGGCCAACCGGTGCTGGTGCCGGGCTCGATGGGCACCGCCTCGTGGGTGCTGGTCGGCACCGAGAAGAGCATGGAGCGCTCGCTCGGCTCCTGCTGCCACGGCGCCGGCCGCACAATGAGCCGCCGCAAGGCCAAACGCTCGATCAACGGCGGTGAGCTCCGGCGCGAGCTCGAGGAGCGTGGCATCAAGGTGCGGGCGGGGTCGATGCCCGGTCTCGCCGAGGAGGCTCCTGCCGCTTACAAAGACGTCGATGCGGTCGTCGATGCTGTGGCCGGCGCCGGCATCGCGCGCAAAGTGGCGCGGCTGCGACCTGTTGCGGTGGTGAAAGGGTAGCCGCTAATCGCTGCAGACCGCAGATTACGCAGATGAACGCAGATAAGAACGATGGGCTGACCTCAGCAGACCTCGTGAGGCTGGTTAGGCCATCTTCAATATCGCCCGTATTGTGTGGCACCGCGATGCTGCCACCGTCGCGGAATCGAGCGCCATCAGCGTCGTTTTGGGATCTTATTTGCTGTCGATAGTGATCTGGAGTATTTTTATGGTTGACTGTTTCAGGAAAACACCAGAACGAGTAGTCGGGAGGTCATATGGGACGCATATTCAAGCTCGGCGGAATCGCGTTGATCGTGGTGCTTGCCGCGATAGGTATCTATCAGCTGGGGCTGCATGACGGCTTGAGGGGTGGCGACTTCGGGCTGACGAGGATGGCCGAGGCTGCGGGTACAACGGCCCCAGGGGCTCAGGCCCTCGACCCACGCGACGTCTATTATCCCGGCAGCGAGGCCATCGCGTCTGACGAGTTCCGAGTGGTGGCATGCGGTACGGGCATGCCCAACGCCCGGCCGAAGCAGGCCGCGGCGTGCTGGCTCGTGGAGCTCGGCAACGGCGACAAGTTCATCTTCGACATCGGTCTCGGATCGGCGGAAAGAATCTCAGCCCAGAAGATCCCCTACGACTATCTGGACAAGGTGTTTCTCGGACACCTCCACGCCGACCACATCGGCGATCTCGATGCGCTGTGGATCGGCGGCGTCATCTCCAACCGTCAGCGGCCGCTCCGTATCTGGGGGCCCTCAGGCGACAAGCAGGAGCTCGGGACCAAGTACATGGTGGAGCGCATGAAGGAGATGTATTCCTGGGACTGGGCCTCGCGCCAGGGCAACGTCAACACCAGGGGTTTCGTCACCGAGATTCACGAGTTCGACTACAAGGCCGTCAACGAGGTGATATTCCAGGAGAACGGGGTGACCATCAGGTCGATCCCGGCGATCCACGCGGTCGACGGCTCGGTGAGCTTCATCCTCACATGGAACGGCCTCAAGTTCGTGTTCTCATCGGACACCTATCCCAACAAGTGGTGGATGGAGCACGCCAAGGACGCCGACCTCGCGATTCACGAGTGCTTCGCGCCGCCGTCGATCATGGTCAACAAGCAGAGTTTCGCGGTGCTCGACGCCCTCAACGTGGCCACCCAGGTCCACACCTCGCCAGCCATGTTCGGCAAGGTCATGAGCGAGATCAAGCCGCGGATGGCGGTCGGGTATCACACGTTCGTCGACTTCGACACGCAACCTCAGATCATGAAGGAGATCCGCTCGACCTACGACGGGCCGGTGGAGCTGGCCGTGGATTACATGGTCTTCAATGTTACAAAGGACGAGATCCGGGTCCGGATGTCGGCGATCGACGAGGACATCTGGCCGCTGCCGTCGGTGACCAAGACTCTTCCCGCTAATCCCAAGGACCGGGTCGGCTTCTCCGACTACATCACGAATGGCAGGGTGGTCTACAAGGACGTGGTCGATGCGTATTACAAGGAAACAAACGAGATGTTCGGGACGGATTACCCGACCCCCGATTGAGGTGGTCAACCGGGAACGAGGAGATTGAATCGTGAGAAATGCGGGCTAAAGCTGCATCAGGTCCTCGAGGTGCTCCTCGGGTACGAGCCACTCGGTGGGCTCGCCGGCTCCGAGCTCCGCAATCTCGTGCGCCACGGTGTCGCGAATGTAGCGTCCCCAAATCTTGAAAGGGATCTCGTCGATCTTCACCCTTGGCGAGGTCGCCAGACGCAGCATGTACTCGATGATCGACGAGGCGTTGCGGGCGATCCGCCCGAAGTCGGCGGCAAGGTCCCGTTGCTCGAGGATCCGCTGCTCGTGGATGCCGACCCCAAACTCCGACTCCACGAGATC
>JAIVTZ010000509.1:0-3449 GCA_049188105.1 Deltaproteobacteria bacterium
GCGGTCGGCGTCTCGTTGGTGGCGTTGGCGATCGGCGCCCTGGCGGACGGGACCCGGGCTCCGGAGTTCGCCATGACGCTGCGTACCGCACCAAAGGGTTTCTGGTACGTCTTCGCCGTCTTCTTCCCGGCGGTGACCGGCTTCACCGCCGGCATCGGCATGAGCGGCGATTTAAAGGACCCCCGCCACTCGATCCCACGCGGCACCCTGGCGGCAGTGGCCGTCGGTACCGCGGTCTATCTGCTGGTACCGGTCTTGATGGCCGTCACCACCCGGGTCTCGCCCGAGGAGTTGGCGGTGCCGGGGGTGGTGTGGACGAGCATCGCGATCTTCGGATCGTGGCTGGTCTTCCCGGGTCTGTGGGGCGCGATTTTGTCGTCGGCCTTCGGCAGCGTTCTCGGTGGGCCGCGGGTGCTGCAGGCGCTGGCCGCCGACGGGCTTGCACCGTCGTTCCTCGCCCGTCTGTCACCCACCGGTCAACCAACCATCGCGACCTGGGTGTCGGGCGCCATCGCGCTGGCCGCGGTCGCCCTCGGCGGACTCAACGCGGTGGCGCAGTTTGTCACCATCCTCTTCCTCACCCTGTACGTGACGATCAACCTCGCGTCGGCTCTCGAGAGCCTGGTCGGCGACCCTTCCTACCGGCCCACCATCCGGGTGCCCTGGTACGTGTCTCTGCTCGGTTCGATCGGGGCGATCGTGGTGATGTTTCTGATCAGCCCATGGGCCTGCCTGGCAGCCGTCGTGCTCGAAAGCGCGCTCTACGTCCATCTCCGGCGGCGGGCAATGCGCAAGCGATGGGGCGATGTCCGCGCCGGTATGTGGGTGGCGCTCGCGCGTTGGGCGCTCCTCAAGCTCCGCCACCACGAGCTCGACCCGCGAAACTGGCGGCCGCAGATCCTGCTCTTTGCGGGCGACCCCGGGAAGAGAGCCGGGTTGGTCCGGCTCGCATCGTGGTTCAACCAGGACCGCGGGGTGGTGACGGTATGCCGGCTGGTGGTGGGCGAGCTCGAAAATCTCAAAGAGATCGACCAGCTGCGGGAGGAGATGGATCACGAGCTCGAGGAGGCCGGCATCGTCGCGTTCCCCGAGGTGGATGTGGTGCCGGATTTCGAGGACGGGGTGATCAGCGTGGCCCAGGCCAACGGAATCGCGGGGCTCCACTCCAACACCGTGATGTTCGGGTGGTCGAGGCGCAAGGAGCGGCTCGAGTCCCAGCTCCGAATGATGCGCGGAATGTCCTTCGCACGAAAGAACACCATCATTGCCAGGCTCAACTGGGCTCATGAGCCGGGTCGTGAGAAGCGCATCGACATCTGGTGGGGTGGTCTGCAGAACAACGGGGACCTCATGTTGCTGCTGGCCTACCTGCTGCGGCTCAACCCCGGGTGGAGGGATTCGAAGATCTGGGTGCGCTCGGTAGCGCGCGACGAGGAGGAACGTCGGTTGCAGCTTGAAGGGCTCGCCGATTTGCTCCCGGAGACCCGCATCGGCGCTGAATCCGAGGTCATCGTCAAGCCTGCGGACTGCAGCATCATGGAGGTCCTGCACCAGACCAGCACCGATGCCGATGTCGTCTTCTTGGGGCTTCAAGAGCCCGAACCGGGTGATGAGGCGGCATACGCCGACCGTATCATCGAGCTCTCCGGTGGACTCAACACCTGCATCTTCGTGCGTTCGGCCGACGAGTTCGCGGGGCGTCTCGTTTAACCCGCATCGTTTCATCGATCTTGCCGTCATCACGGTGCTATCCTCAATTAGGACGATCTCCTGGGAGGGCGATGATGCAAAAAGCCAACAACCTGAGTTTGAGTTCGTGCCTGCGTGCCGCGAACGCGACCCTGGCGTTCTGTGTTGCCACCTGTCTGATTCAAAGCGCCGCATTGGCCGGTGCGGCGGATGCTCTCATCGTTATTCGCGGCTCCAGCACCCTTCAGCCGGTGGTCGAGCATTGGGCGGGTACCTTCGATCAGACGGCAAAAGCTTCACCGTTAGACATCGTGGCCACCGGAACCAGCGAAGGTATCGAAGATCTTCTGGCGGGCCGCGCAGACATCGCCATGGCGTCGCGTCCGATGAGTCAAAAAGAGGTCACTGCAGCGCGCGACAAAGGTCTGGCCATTCGTGAAACGATCGTGGCGCGAATGGGTATCGCGGTGATTATCAACCATGACAACCCCGTGTCATCGGTCACGGTCGGCAAGCTCGCAGAGATCTTCTCGGGTGGCATCGGAAGTTGGCAGACAGTCGGTGGGCCCGATGAGCCGATCACCGTCGTGCGCAAGACCTCGGGTTGGAGCCCGGATTTCTTTCGCCGCAGAATCATGGGCGACAGGGAGTTCTTTGCCGATTCGGTGATTGTGGACTCGAAAGACGAAGTCGTCGCCGAGGTCGCCAGCCGGATCTGGTCGATCGGGGTTACCGGAATGCCGGAGGCGATCCCGGCGCTTGACCGGATCAGCCTTCTGCGACTGGTCAGCGAGACATCCGACGGGGACTCGACCTACGCTCTGAGCCGGCCGCTCTTCTTCTACACCGTCGAGGACTCGCCGTCGGTTCAGCCCTTCCTGGGGTACGTTACCGGGGCCACAGCTCAGGAGATGATCGCGGAGACGGGATTCTACCCGGCGCAACAGGCCGACGCCGTGTCGTCGGAGTAGTGAATCGGGCGGTCGGCAATCAGCACCTCACTCGAAAATCGTCAAGATCGTCGGCTCCGATCCCTGACTATGCGTCGGCCTCGGTAACCTCAATCGCCATCGCGTAGCACAGCTCGCCGTCCGCGTCGGCTACAGCCGTCCACATGAAGACATGGTAATTGCCGTCCGCACCCAGGTGACGATTCTTGAAGTTCGTCGTCCGCTCGCCGGCCGTCAGGCGCCCCATCTCGCGAATAGTCCGCGGGCGGTCGTCGGGATGGACCCGGTCGAGAAAGGAAGACTCCAGAATCTCCGTTTCGGAGAGCCCGAGGACCTCGCAGACCTTGTTGTTGATCCGCAGATAGCGGCCCTCCACCAGGTCGGCAATGAACATCATGACCAGCGGCTGCTCGAAAAACCCTTCGATGGCCCTCTCGGCCGCTCGCTCCCTGGTATCGAGCGCCTCTTGCGCACCCGAAGCTTCCGAAACCCGCAGGTCGTCCCCGCGTCGGTATTCGCTGAGCTGCTCCTCCAGCTCGACGACCCGCGCACGGAGCGCTTGAATCTCCTCCAACGGGTCCCGGGGGCTACGATCTTCCGCCATCGATTATGAATCTCACTCCTAGAGTACTACGTCGCGGATGTCATTGAAGTTCCCGTGGTGCCCGTACCCCGTTCTCCTGGCCAACAGCCACATCGACTCCGTCGTGAGCCCCATCTTCGTCGACGGTTTCGTGTTGGACGCCAGGGCCGGCGGTTTTGACGATCTTTGATCAGTTCCAGGTCGATGAATCGGCGATCGAATACCCC
>JAIVTZ010000510.1:0-3441 GCA_049188105.1 Deltaproteobacteria bacterium
CTCGGATGGAGCCGGCGATGCCGTCGATCGGCTCTTCGCGATCCTCGAGAACTACCGCCGGCTCCTCCTGGAGAGTGGATTTACCTTCGCCTCGCCGATGGGCAGCCTGGCGGCGGAGGTATCGGAGAACCACCCGCCGGTGCGCGCCAGATTGGCTGAGATTCAGACGGCGTGGACCGAGCGGATCGAGCAGTTGCTGATGGATTCCGGAGAGCCGCTTCCCGGCGGCGTGGATCACGCCGCTGTCGCCGGGTTTGTCATCAGCGTCGTCGAGGGCGCGGTGTTGCAGGCCCGCGTCGCTCGCAGCCTCGATCCGTTCGACGCCTCCCTCGGCGAGCTCAGAAATTATCTTGGACTCCTCGAGCGACCAGCACATCACGCTGAGCCGATCCCGGCACCGCCGAGACGGCTGTCGCAGCCGCGGGCGCAGAGCGCCGACTGGAGGGCGTGGTGACAACCGAGGAGGAGATCCGCCTGCTCGTAACCCGCGTGGTGGATGAGGTGATGACGAGTGGCGAGCCTGACGCCGAGACCATCGCCATCGGCGCGGACCACGGCGGCTTTCACCTCAAACAGGCGCTGATCGAGCATCTCCAAAGTTGCGGGCTGAACATCCATGACTGCGGTTGCACATCGACCGACGCGGTGGACTACCCGGACTTCGCGCACGCGGTGGCCAATCTGGTGGGCACCGGCGTGTGTCGCTGGGGCGTCATCGTCGACGGCGCCGGCATCGGCTCATGCATGGTCGCGAACAAGGTCCCCGGTGTGCGGGCGGCCCTCTGCTACGACCTGTCGACGGCGCGCAACAGCCGCGAGCACAACCACGCCAACGTCCTCACTCTCGGCGCCGGGCTCATCGGTGAGGGCCTCGCCCGCCAGATCGTCGACGAGTGGCTGGCGACGCCCTGGGGCGCGGACCGGCATGCGCGCCGGGTTGGCAAGATCACCGAGGTCGAGCAGCGCTATCTGCGGACGGGGACGGACAAATGATCGATCGCACAGAGCTCATCGAGGTGGTGACGCGGCAGGTGCTGGCGACCCTCGCCGGCGAGCACACCGACCAGGGTCTGGAGAACGCCCAGCCGCTCGTGGACAGCGGGGCCGAGCGGATCGGCTACTGCGGCAACGGCGCCGATGTGCCGAAGCCCCTGGCCTCCTACATCGACCACACCATGCTGCGTCCGGACGCTTCCCCGGCCGACATCGATGAACTCTGCGACGAGGCGGTGGAGCACGGCTTCGCCGCGGTGTGCATCAACCCGGCGTGGGTGGCGCGCGCGAAGCGGCGGATGCGCGGCGCCGGGGTCACCGTCGCCTCGGTGGTCGGATTCCCGCTCGGCGCCAACACTCCCGAGATCAAGGCCATGGAGGCGCGCCGGGCGCTTCGCGACGGCGCCCGAGAGATCGACATGGTGATCAACATCGGGGCCCTGAAAGGCGGCGAGCACGACCTCGTGCGGCGCGACATCGCCGGGGTCTCCGACGCCTGCCGCGAGGTCGGTGCGCTCAACAAGGTGATCATCGAGGCCGCCTATCTGACCGATGAAGAGAAAGTGATCGCGTGCCGGCTTGCCGTCGCCGGCCGCGCCCACTACGTCAAGACCTCCACCGGCTTCGGGCCCGGAGGCGCGACCGTCTTCGATGTTGCGCTGATGCGCGAGGTGGTGGGCGAGAAGGTGGGAGTGAAGGCGGCCGGCGGCATCCACACCGCCGACGAGGTGCGCGAGATGATCACGGCCGGCGCCACCCGGATCGGCGCCTCGGCCGGGGTGCGAATCGTCTCCGGCGAGGAAGGAGCATCAGGTGAATCATATTGATCTTCGTTCGTACGTTTTCTTGGACTCGCTGCAACCGCAGTACGCGGCGTTCCTCGGCACCATCGCGCAGGGCTTCCTGCCGCTGGCCGGCGACGCCTCGCTCTTCGTGGAGATCTCGCCGGGGATCGAGATAAACCGCCTCACCGACATCGCGTTGAAGGCGACCCACGTGCGGCCGGGGATGCAGATCGTGGAGCGCTACTACGGCCTGCTCGAGGTGCACTCGGAGTCGCAGGCCGACACCCGCGCCGCCGGCGACGCGATCCTCAGCGACATCGGCCTCAGCGAGGCTGATCGGCGCAAACCCAAGATCCTCTCGAGCCAGGTCATCCGCCACGTCGATGACCACCAGGTGCAGCTCATCAACCGCATGCGGCACGGCCACATGATCATTCCCGGCCAGACCCTGTACGTGCTCGAGGTCGAGCCGGCCGCCTACGCGGCGCTGGCCGCCAACGAGGCCGAGAAGGCGGCGGACATCAACATCCTCGAGGTGCGCGCCTTCGGCTCGATGGGGCGGGTCTATCTCGGCGGTGAGGAGAAAGACATCGACGTCGGGTGGAGGGCGGCCATTACGGCCATCGAAGGCGTAGAAGGACGAGAGGGTGAATGAGGAATTGGGAATCACGCGAAAATTCTCAATTTTGAATGTTGAATTCTCAATTGAGAATTGAGAATTAAGAACTGAGAATTGCGAAAGGAGCTATCGATGGCTGAAGCGTTGGGAATGATCGAGTGCCGGGGGTTTACGGCGGCGGTGGAGGCCGCCGACGCGATGGTCAAGGCGGCCAAGGTCGATTTGGCGTCGTATGAGAAGACAGGCGGCGGCTATGTCACGGTGATCGTGCGCGGCGACGTGGCCGCGGTCAAGGCGGCGGTGGAGGCGGGAGTCCGCGGCGCCGAGACCGTCGGCGAGGTGGTGTCGACTCACGTCATCGCGCGGCCCCACACCAACATCGACATCATCCTGCCCCTCGGCCGCGCCGAAGAGGCGGCCGGCGAGGGCAAGGGCAAGCGCTGATGCTGCTCGGGCGCGTGGCCGGCACCCTGGTAGCAAGCCGCAAGGACGAGGGGCTCACGGGCCAGAAGTTCCTCGTCGTGCGCGAGCTCGGGGTGAACGGCAAGGAGACCGGCGGCCACGTGGTGGCGGCGGACTCGGTCGGCGCGGGGGTCGGCGAGGTGGTGCTGTGGGCCTCGGGCTCGGCGGCGCGCCAGACCGAGTACACCCGCGACCGGCCCTGCGACGCGGTCATCATGGCCATCGTCGACAGCTGGGAGGTCGGCGGCGAGGAAATCTACCGCAAGACCTCGGCCGACGGCGAGTGGGCTAGCTGACGATCGAAAGGGGCGAACGCGCGGCGGCCGCGGACGAGCACGGCTCACGGCGGCCGCAGGTGGAGGTCTGATCGGTGGAAGCAGCATTTGACAGCCAGGAGATCGAGGCCGTCATAGAGCGGGTACGGCTCAAGCTCGGCGGCCGCACTGAAACGCCGGCGCCGGCTGTCAACGCCGAGACCGCCGTGGGCGACGGCATTTTCCCCACCGTCGACGCGGCGGTGACCGCGGCGCGTGCAGCGTTCGAGGCCTACCGTTCGATGGGTCTCAAGAAGCGATATCGGAT
>JAIVTZ010000511.1:0-3439 GCA_049188105.1 Deltaproteobacteria bacterium
GGATCAAGACAGAACACACTCTCGTCGTTGTCATCATGCTCACCGGCCACGCCACCGTGGAGTCGGCGATCGAAGGCATGAAGCGAGGCGCTTACGACTACCTCATGAAGCCATGCGAGCTCGACGTGTTGATGGAGAAGCTCAGCGCGGCAACCGACAAGAAACGCGAGCACGAATCAAAAATCCTGGAGGCTCGTGCGAACCTCATCTCACTCAGAAGAGGGGATTGAGAGAGACGCCATGACGGAACACCCAGAGGGAATCAGGTTGCTGCTGGTGGACGACGAGGTGGGGTACCTCGAGGTGCTGTCCAAAAGACTCACTCGGCGCGGCTTCGAGGTTACGACCGCATCGAGCGGCGCGGAGGCGATCCGCGCTGCGCGCAGATGGGATTTCGACGTCGCGGTCGTGGATCTGAAGATGGAGGACATGGACGGCATCGAGGTGCTCAAGGTGCTCAAGAAGATGGTCCCCGACCTGCACGTCATCATCCTCACCGGCCACGGTTCAGAACGGGCCGCACGGGAAGGGATCGCCCATGGCGCTTTCGACTATCTGATCAAGCCGGTCGGCCTCGACCCGCTGATCGTAAGGATTTGCGCCGCGATGATCTCTGAGGCTGGCTGAGAAAAAAGAGGAGGATCTGCCGGTGACAGTTGTCTCGCTACACCTGAGTATTGTGACGCGTCTCGTTCTCGTCGTGGAAGGGGGAACATCGTGAAATTTTTCAGGGCCTGGGGAGAATTCATGATGGTTGCGACGCGCGCCCACGCCCAGTGGGAGCTGGAGACATCGAACAGGATCGTCAACGACCCCAAACGGTTGTTGGTCCTGGTCCTGCTGGTGGTCCCGATCTTCGTCTTCGGACCCGCGGTGGCGGCGCAGATGATGGATCAGGCCGCTGCCGCGGGCGACGCGCTGCCCGACATCCTCGGGGGCAAGAAGGCCTACAGCCCCGCCTTCTACTCGACCGGAATCTTCGTCGCCTCGATCCTCATCGGGCTCTGCGCCGGCCTCATCACCGGCTGCATCGGCGCCGGCGGCGGCTTCATCATCGCGCCCGCCCTGATGTCGGCCGGCATCAAGGGCATCCTCGCCGTCGGCACGGACCTCTTCCACATCTTCGCCAAGGCGATCATGGGCAGCGTGATCCACCGCAAGCTGGGCAACGTCTCGATGCCTCTCGCCTTTACCTTCCTCATCGGCGCCATCGGCGGCGCCACCCTGGGCGGGGTCATCAACCGGGTTCTCTACGAGATCAACCCGGTGCTGTCGGACGCCTTCATCACCACGATCTACTCCCTGATGCTCGGCAGTCTCGGCGCCTACGCCATGGCCGACTACCTCAGAGCTCGCAAGAAACCCGACGCCGGGGGCGACGCCCACGGCGGCCGCTCCGAAGGCGCGGACCTCGGGAACTTGCCCCGAAAGCTGCAGAGTTTCAACCTACCGCCCATGATCACCTTCGACCAGAACCTGATTCCCGGCGGCCGCCGTATCTCGGCGTGGTTCCTGATCGCAAGCGGATTTCTGGTTGGATTCGCGGCAGCCATCATGGGCGTCGGCGGCGGTTTCCTGACCTTCCCGATATTCGTCTACACCCTCGGGGTTTCGTCGATGACCACGGTCGGCACCGACATCTTCCAGATCGTCTTCACCGCCGGCTACGCCGCTATCAGCCAGTACGCGATCTACGGTTTCATCTTCTACACCCTGGCGATGGGCATGCTCATCGGATCCCTCTTCGGGGTCCAGATCGGCGCCATGGTGACCAAGGTGGTCGAGGGCACCACCATCCGCGGCTTCTACGCGATGGCGGTGCTCGGCGGCTTCGTCAACCGCATTTTTGCCCTCCCCGGAAAGCTCTCCGACCTCGAGGTGATCTCGCTGTCGCCGACTGTGGTTCAGATCCTCGACGGCATCGGCATCTGGGCGTTCTTCCTCATCATCGGCGGCTTCGCGATATGGGTGTTCTACACGTTCTTCACCAACCTCGACCGGCTGCGCGGGGTGGAGGTGTCGTCATGAGCGGAATCAAGAAGAAGGAGCTCGGTATCGGGGTCTTCCTCCTGGTGACCTTCATGGTCATCATGGTGATGATCTTCATGCCGATCGTGGACGGCGGCAACGCCCTCAACTACCTGGACAACCTCTACAACTCGATCTCCAAGGGCTCGGCCTATTACATCCCGAAGGTCGAGCACCTGGTCGAGGAGCACGGCAGCGAGGTCGTCACGCTCAACCTCAAGCTCGACGACTCGCGCACCGCGCAGGCCACCGAGCCGCTCTTTGTACGGGCCGGTGCCACGACGGCGGTTGAGGGCGCCACGTTGATGGTCAACGGTGACATCGAAGCCATCTTCGGGACCTGTCTCGAGGATGCCGAGTCGGCCTACCACAACCGGGGCGAGGACCTCGTGGCCCGCTATGGCACGGATGCGCGGACCACGCTCCACAACTGGTGGCAGGCCCTCGGGGCAATGGAGAAGGACCTCAACCGACAGAAGCTCTTCGACGCCGCAAAGCTCACCCACACGGTTCAGGCGAAGACGGTTGAGTGCGCCTACAACTACTACGGCATCGAGGCCCAGGCGATCAAGGACCGCTGGGGAACGGTGCTGTTCTCGCTCGTCTTCTACGTGCTCTACACCATCTGGTACGGCTACGGGATCATGTTCGTGTTCGAAGGGCTCGGATTCGAGCTGGCCGCGCACTGACGACCTGAGCCCCCGCGGTGGGGTGTAACCTTGGGGGAGATGCCGCGCCATGCGGAGTTGCATGGGTGTGGGTTGAGGAGGCGTGGACGATGGCGATCTCGGTGCTTCTCGTGGACGATGAAGAAGACTTCGTTGCAACCTTGGCCAAACGCCTCACGCTGCGCCGGTTCGAGGTCCTCTCCGCGACCACGGGCGAGAGCGCCTTTGCCGCCCTGGAGGAACGATCGATCGATGTGGTCGTGCTCGATGTACGCATGCCCGACTTGGACGGCATTGCCGCGACTAAGAAGATCAAGGGCTCGCACCCGCTCACTGAGGTCATTCTGCTCACCGGTCACGCCAGCATCGAGGCGTCGCTCGAAGGGATGGAGATGGGCGCCTTCGACTACCTCCTCAAGCCCGTGAACATCGACGAGCTGGTCTACAAGATCGAGGACGCGCACCGCAAGAAAGAGCTCCAAGAGGAGAAGATCCGTCGCCTGGCCGCAACGTCCGTCGAAGCCGGCGGCGAGGAGTGACTCACCTAGCCCGAATTTCTCGCCGGGTTTTGTCGCGAGGCCGGCGAAGTACTGTGCTCAGTGGCATTTTCGACCCGAGGGGCGCGGAGTCGTACTTGACAGTACGTCGAGCACGCCGAGGCGAGAAAATACCGCTGGGTGCGGTGCATCGCCGGCCGCAGCAGAAAGCTGGTGAGAAGTGCGGGCTGAACAGGTTGTGGTGAG
>JAIVTZ010000512.1:0-3436 GCA_049188105.1 Deltaproteobacteria bacterium
AGGGCACAGGGCACAGGGTACAGGGCACAGGGTGCGTGTCTCCGGGTGGCCCCTGAGCCCTGTACCCTGTGCCCTGTACCCTGACCGTCCGACGCTGGAAGCGTAGAATGCCGTTGATTGACTGACTGATTGACTAAAGGAGGCCCCCGTGAGCACGAGCGGAATCAAGAAAATCGGAGTCATCGGCATCGGTACCATGGGCAACGGGATCGCACAGGTGGCGGCGCAGAGCGGCTTCGAGACGGTGGTGATGGATGTGGACGCGAGTGTCCTCGATCGCGGGCTCGAAGCGATCTCTCGCAGCCTCGAGCGGCTGGTCAAGGCCTTCGAGAAATCGGGTGGTGAAAAGGGAATCACCGCCGAAGCCAAGGATGAAGCCGTCGGCCGTGTGACCAC
The DNA here is from genome assembly GCA_049188105.1 of Deltaproteobacteria bacterium. Lineage (GTDB taxonomy): Bacteria > Acidobacteriota > Thermoanaerobaculia > Thermoanaerobaculales > Sulfomarinibacteraceae > Sulfomarinibacter. Next base: position 397 of record JAIVTZ010000512.1, read on the forward strand.
CACCACCAACGAGGAGGAACTCCTCGACTGCGATCTGATCATCGAGGCGGTTCCCGAGGTTCCGGAGCTCAAGGAGAAGATCAACCGCAAGCTTGCAGAGCTCGGCTACGACAAGATCCTGGTTTCGAATACCTCCGGAATCAGCGTCACCCGTCTTGGTGCGGCGTACGGCAAGCCGGAGCTCTTCATGGGCATGCACTTCATGAACCCGGTGCCGATGCAAAAGGGGGTCGAGATCATCCGCGGTCTCGCCACCTCGGATGCAACGTATGACACCATTCTCGCCCTGTGCCACGACATGGGCAAGATCGAGATCCCGGCCGAAGACAAGGCGGGCTTCGCCATCAACCGCATGTTTGTCCCGTTCGTCAACGAGGCCGTCCGGGTCGTCGAGGAGGGCATTGCGGCCGTCGATGACGTCGACAAGTGCACATACTGCTTGGGCCACAAGATGGGCCCGTTGATGACCGCCGACTACGTCGGGCTCGACACCATGCTCTTCATCTGCGGGGTCCTCGAGGACGAGTTCGGCAGCTTCTACAAGCCGAGCCCGCTTCTCAAACGTCTCGTGGAATCCGGTCAGCTCGGCGCCAAGACTGGATCGGGTTTCTACGTGTGGGAGAAATACAAGGCAGTGGGGGTCAATCCGGATGTGGCGAGGTATCGAATCAAGTAGGCGGACGGACGCCGCGTCTGATAGGTTTCCACCACCCAATGGTATTGATCACCCGGTGAGCACACCGGCGCGTCACCTGTGCTAGAGTTTCTCCAAATGGGCCCAAACCGTTGGCTCGCGATGAGATTCATGTATCGACTGGACGATCTTCCGGAAGATGCAAGGGGGCGTACATGGATACTTCAGATCAAGGCAGGGTGATCACGGTCGTTGCGGCGCACGAAGTCGAGGACCCGAAGGGAATGAACACCGGACTGGTTCTTTTGATCCTGCTGGGTCTTGTCGTCATCGCCTTGGTGACCGTGCGCCTCCTTGACCGCGAGGACCTCGACTCCAGGACCCTGCCCACCAAACTCGTCGGCTTGTGGACCACCGCCAACCCCAATTACTCCGACCGTTACCTCACGTTGCAGCCGGACACCATCACCTTCGGCACCGGCCACACGTCGTTCGTCAAGTACTCGATCATTGGTGTTGTCCGGCAGGAGGCCGGCGAAGCCGAGGTCTACGAAATTCACTTCCGTGGTGTGAACGGCGAGAAGTTCAGCAGGGAGATCGTCCTCGCCAGCTCCGGCGACAGCCTCTCCTTCAAGAGCCAGCCGCACGTGGTCTGGATGCGGTTCCGACTGTGATTCAGCCTGGATATCAGAAAACCCGTGGCGTTCCGAAACAACGATCGAGAATCGTTTCACGCTGACGGGATCCCTCAGGAACGCCGATCCAGAATCGCGTAAACCGCCGGCACCACCAGCAGGGTCAGAAGGGTCGAGGTGATCATGCCGCCGATCACGGTCAGCGCCATCGGCGTGCGCAGCTCGGCGCCCTCGCCGAGACCGAGGGCCATCGGCAGAAGGCCGAAGACGGTGGTCGCGGTGGTCATCAGGATCGGACGGAGGCGGACCCTTCCCGCACGAGCCAGGGCCTCAATCTTGGCCATGCCCTGCCTGCGGAGCTGGTTGGCGTAATCGACGAGGACGATGGCGTCGTTGACCACGATCCCGGCCAGGAGGATGAAGCCGATCAGCGACACCACGCTGACGGTGACTCCGAAGATCCACATGGTGGTGAGGACGCCGATGATCGCGAAGGGGACCGAGAACATGATCACGAAGGGGTGGAGGAGGCTCTCGAACTGCGAAGCCATCACCAGGTAAACCAGGAAGACGGCAAGCCCGAACGCCAGCCGCATCGAGCTGAAGGAGGTCGCCATCTCCTCCTCCTGGCCGCCGAGGCGCCAGTCGTAGCCGGAGGGCCAGTTCATGTCCTCGAGCGAGGCCCTGACGTCCCGGGTGACCGATCCGAGATCACGGCCGGAGAGGTTGGCGGTGATGAGGGCGATGCGAGTGCCGTCGGCGCGACGGATCTCGGCCGGCCCTTCCAACTCGACGATCTCGGCGACCGCCGACAGCGGGATCGGGGTCCTGCCGACGTGGGTCACGGTCAGGTTCTCGAGCGCGTGCGCGGAGCCCCGGAACTGCTCGGCGGCCCGGATCCGAATGTCGACGGTGCGATCGGAACGCGTGATATCCGTCGCCACCTCGCCCTGGACCATCGACCGCAGAACGGACGCCACGTCGGAGACGCCGAGCCCGTAGGCGGCAAGCCGGTCGCGGTTGAGATGGACCTGGAGCTCGGGGTGTCCGCCCTCGGTCGAGGAGCTGATGTCGGCGAGGCCGTCGATGGCCCGAAATCTCGCCACCGCCTCGTCGGCGAGCCGTTTTAGGAGCTCGATGTTGAAACCGCGGATCTCGACCTCGATCGCAGTCTTGAAGCTGAAGTAAGAGGGCCGGCCGAAGCGGGCGACGATCGGCGGTCGTCCACCTGATGCAGCCTCTGTCGTGGTGCCGCTGAGAGCGCGGTTGTCGGAGTCGACGGCGTCTCGAATGGTTTTCATGGCAGCATCTTCGAGCTCACGTGACACCGGAGGATCGAGGGTGACGGTGATCTGCCCCAGGTACTCGCGGAGCTCTCCGGCGGTTCCCCCCTGCTGGTTGGAGGTGCCGGCGATGGTGTAGACCGTGTGGACGCCATCGATGGTCCCCGCGACCTTGGTCAGCTCGACCAGTCGCCGGTCGGTGACCTCGAGACGGGCGCCGGGCGATAGCTCGATGTCGGCGAAGAACTCGCCCTGGATGAGCTCGGGAATGAGCTCGGAACCAAGACCGCGGAGGAGGCCGAGGCTGCCGATGAAGAGGATGACGGCCACCGTCACCACAATCAGGGGCCGGGACAGCACGCGGTCGATGGATCTCGAGTAGTGCTCTCCCAGAGCCTCGAGCGATCGGTCGAAGAGGTTGAGGAGTGGAGCGAAAATGGCGGCCGTCAACCGGCCGACTGCCCGCGCCGAACCGACGACGATCGAGA
>JAIVTZ010000513.1:0-3423 GCA_049188105.1 Deltaproteobacteria bacterium
GCGGTTGTGGCGGTTATCCGGTTGCCGGCGGTTGGGGGGGCCATGGCGGCCCCGGGGTTAGGGGGTTAGGAGGTTAGGAGGTTAGGGGGTTAGGAGGAGAAGCCCTCACCTCCTAACTTCCTAACTGCCTCACCCCTCGGTCTCACCGAATGGTGAGGCCGAGCGACTTCAGTTGCTCGCGGGCGAGATCCGCCTCGCGGGTGCCCGGATGCTCGTAGACCACGTACTGCAGGTTGACCACGCCCTGACCCTGGTCACCCATCTTGAGGTAGATCAGGCCCTTCTTGAGCTGCGCGGCAGCGGCTTTGTCGGATGTCGGGTAGTCCTCGAGGACCTTCGTGAAGGTGTCGAGGGCCTCCTGCGGCATTTCCTGAGCGGCATAGCACTCGCCGATCCAATACACCGCGTTGTCCGAGAGCTCGGTGTTCGGCCACCGCCTGTGGTATTCGGAAAAGCCGTCCCTCGCGAGGTCGTAGTTGCCCCGCATGTAGTCCTCGTAGGCCGATCGATACAGCTCCTCGGGGCCGGCGGCGCCCCGGGAGGACATCGCCATCGCCCCGGCCGCTCCGGCGGCTGCAGCCCCCGCGGTCCCGGCGCCCCCCTCTTCGGTCGACGCCGCGGAAACCGGCGGCAACACTGCCCCGCCTGCGCCCATGGTCCGCGCGGCGGCCAGCTCTTGGGAAATCTGCTGCAGGCGGCGGGTGGTGAGGTCGAGGCTGGCGTGCAGGGCCTCGATCTGCTCCTGGAGCGCGACAACCCTCTGCGCGAGATCGGCATTCGAGCGTAGATTCTGGTTGGTCAAGTCCTCCATCGAGGTTTTCATGGCCCGCAGGTCCGACTGATCGATGACCTCGGTCTGCAGCGTGTCTACCGAACGCTGGACGTCGGTGATCTCCCGGTGCAGCAGGGCCATGTCCTCCGACGAGCTGCAGGCGGCGAGTGAGACGACGGCCAACAACGAAGCCATCAGGCAAATCGTACGCATGACATTGCTCCTATCGCGCGGTAATCACGAAGTGCGAACGGCGGTTGAGCCTCCATGCGCTCTCGTCGCGGCCGAGCGCGAAGGGCTTTTCCTCGCCGTACGAGATGATCTGTATCCGCTGCGGGAAAATGCCGAGAAAGGCCATGTAATCGCGCACCGCGCTCGCCCGGCGCTCGCCCAGAGCGAGGTTGTACTCGCGGGTGTTGCGCTCGTCGCAGTGGCCCTCGACGAGGATGGAGATGGCCAAATGCTTCTGCAACCAGGCGACGTTCCTGGTCAGTGTCTCGCGGGCGGCAGGTGTGAGATCGAATCGGTCGGTGTCGAAGAACACGTCCTCGAGATACCCCTGTGCATTGAGCTGGGCGAGGTCCTCCGGCAGCTCTTCGGTCACCTCCTGCGAGACGATGGTCTCGGTGATGGGTTCTTGTACCACCTCCTCCGGCATCGTGGCCGGATCTTGAATCGGGGCCGGCGTTGGCGACGGGGGCGGCGCCTGTACCTTCGAGCCGCTGCTCTTGCAGGCCCCCATGTACAGGGCGATCAATATCACCAGGACCGTTGCCGTCATGCGCGTCACGTTCCGCATATGAGCCTCCTGATCTCGCCACGCGGACAGCCGGTTGTTCTACGCCGGGCGCCGCGCGCGTGTGGGTCTGTGCGGGCCCACTCTATCAGGGCATCAGGTCACGAACAACCAACGCCCATAACAGGCGATTCTACTCGGTGTGATCTGGGTCATATCCAGCGGGTGGTTCGGCTACCAGACCACCGTCGGGGCGATCGAGCCGGCCGTCGCGTTCGCGCTTTGCGAGGAAGTCATAGAGAACGATGGAACCCGCCACCGCCAGGTTGAGGGAGGGCACGAGCCCCCACTGCGGAATCTGGACGATGAGCTCCGCTTCATCAAGCAGATCGGCCGGGATGCCGCCGATCTCACCACCGAGAAGAAAGCAGGGTCGTTGGGGGTACTCGGCATCGAAAAGATTGACCGCCCGCGCGTCGAGCTCGACCGCCACCAGATCCCACCCCTTTTCTTCGCGGTAACGGCGGAAGGCCGCCGCGTCGTTCAGGTGGATTACGGTCGTAAAAAGCTCCGAGGTGCGGGCCGCCTCCACGTTCCACTCCCGCTCACCCACCAGCACCACCTCTTCGGCGGCTGCAGCATGGGCGGTGCGGACCAGGGATCCCACGTTGTGCTCCTTGGTGATGTCCCAGGCCGCGATCGCCATCGCCCGCAGCCCTCGCCGGTACTCCTCCCGGCGCCGCTGCCTTCGTGCGAGCCTGCGTTCCAAGGCGAGCTGGTGTTTGAGATTGCTCATCGCCCTGAATGCGATGTTATCAGCCCTTCCTCAACTGCAGTTCTCCCCCTCGATTCGGCCTCCGAAACGAGGGGGAGAACTGCACAAATAACGAAACCCCGCGGGAGCGGGATTTCGTCGCGGCGGGTGTGCCCGCCCGGACCTTTTCGGTGGGTAACGCGGCCGTGAGGTCCGTTCAACACCCGCGGTCCCTGGGGACAATTCCAATATCGGTCTGGAACGCGCCAATGTCAAGGGGTGAGGGTTAAGAGGTTAAGAGTTAAGAGGTTAAGGGTCAGAATCTGAACGGTAAGACTGGACAGGAGAATCTCAGGATCTGCTTGGAAGCGACTGTCAACCCCAGGCCTCTAATCTTAACTCTTTACTCTTGACCCTTTACCAACGCGTCCGGTCCGAACGCGTTTGGCAGCAGCTCGCCGACGCTCGTGATCCGACGCTCGCCCGCCAGGTTCGCCAGAATGACCGGGAACTCCCCGAACTCGGTCAGTACCTGACGACAGGCGCCACACGGCGAGGCTGGAGGGCTCGAATCCGTGACCACCGCCACGGCCCTGAGAACCTCCGTGCCCGCCGCGACTGCGGCCGCTACCGCGTGCCGCTCGGCACAGACGCTGAGACCGTAGGAGGCGTTCTCGACGTTGCATCCGACGTGGACGCTCCCGTCGGCGCCGAGGACCGCTGCGCCCACCGCAAACCCCGAGTAGGGAGCGCGCGCACGGGCGCGCACCGATGTCGCGGTCTCCACCAGACGGTCGATTTCCTTCTCGGTAAGCTCCATCATGAAGCCACTATACGCCGATTAACCGGCACTGTTCACCACGTCGCGTAGCGAGCACGGCAAATGCCCAGCCGCGACCTGTCACGGCGGAGCCCAAAGGGCAGAGCCGCTGGGCGGCGGCATATCCATGGCCTGGGGGTGAGCCACAAAAATGGGGCAGGCCGGAATCCGTCAAGCCGCGAAGCGGCGACAGATTCATAGCCTGGGGCGTGAGCCCCAGGAGAACAGACGTTCATTACCGGTGAGCCCGGAACGGGCGACAGACTCTCTCGTATGTCTGTCGCCGCTTCGCGGCTGGTTCGTATTTGGTATGCCCTTCCTGGGGCTCACGCCCCAGGCTA
>JAIVTZ010000514.1:0-3419 GCA_049188105.1 Deltaproteobacteria bacterium
GCCGTCGCCGTTGTTGCGATACAGGGCGTTGGTCAATCGGCCCGCCAGCCGGCGACCGCGGGCGTGGCTGAGTTCGGGGTGGAAGCGGCCGTTGACCAGGTAGAGGTCGAGGTCGCCGTCGCCGTCGTAGTCGAGGAAGGCGCAGCCTGCCCCCGTGGACTCGACGATGTTGGACAGGGAGTCATCGCCGATCGAGTGACGCCAGCTGATTCCCGCCGCCTCGGTGATGTCGACCAACTGCGGCACCTCGGAGGCATCGGCCATCGTGCCCAGCACGCCGGCGATCAAGAGCACGATCAACCGCCTCACCGGGCGTCTCCGGTCTGGATCGGGGAACCTGGTGGCCGCGGAAGCCGAACCGCCGGTTTGACCACCGCTTCGGCGAGTGTGTTCGGGGGCACCATTTCGCGGTCCTCATGACAACCGACGCAGCCGCGCCACTCGCGCGGCATGACCCAGACCCAGTCCTTCTGTGCGGCCACCACGTCGCCTTCAGCATCCAACATCTCGAAGGAGATCGGGGCCGACGCCGGTACCTCGATGTGGAACGATCCGTCGCTCTCGAGCGGGAGCTCGCCGAGTAGCTGTCGTGCCGGCGGCTCGGCCGGCGTCGATCCGGGGGCCGACGGGATTCCCCGGATCACCCGTAGATGGGTGGCCGTCCGTGCCGCCTCCGTCACCTCCGGCCGATCGCTGAGGTGGGACGAAATGCAGTAGAACACGCCGGTGTCGGCGGCCATGTTGACGACCGATGAGCGGCCCCGGACCCGGGGTCGCGGGGTCAGCTCGTGGGCGTCGATCAGGTGAAACCCGTCGGCTGCGATCTCGGGTCCAATGGGTTCGCCCATCTCCGGATCCAGGCGCACCAGCCGATAACCGCCGGACTCGTCCCTCGGCAGGTACGAAACTACGAGCCCGCCGTCCGCAAGGGGGCGCGGAGAGTGATACCAGCCACCGTCCTGGGGTATGAGCACCTTGCGTGAACGAAGCGGCCGGCGTTGCGACACGTACACGAGGGCGCCGCCACCGAGTGGACCCGGCGTGTCTGTCGCGACGAAGTAGACGCGCTTCGATGCCACAGCCACCATGTCCTGGTATGCCGGTCCAACATGGGCGTCGGCATATGCCATGAGGTCGGTGCCGTCGTTGTTGACCGCCATCAGCGCGAACCTGCCATCCGCCCGCCGGCTGGGGAATACCAGCCGTCCGTTGGCAAGCACGTCGGGCGAGAGATCCGAACCGAGGTTGAAGCTGATCCGCCAAGGGTTTTTGCCGTCGAGGTCGGCCGCGTAGAGGGCGGTCTCCGCCTTGCCGGTAAACGGGTCGGCCCAGTCGTGGGTGTCCGACAGGTAGATAAACCGCTCGGTGGGCCGCTCATCGTCGAGATGGAAGAGCGATCCGACATGGAGCGGCGCGGTGGCGTTGCCACCGTCGTCGATGATTTTGCGGGGGTTCGAGCCGTCGCTGTCGATGCGCCAGATCTGCCACCGGTCGGCGACTCCCTTGCGACCGGCGAAGAGAATCGTTTGACCGTCGAAGGCCACCGATGGGTCCCTGGCGGCGGCGAAGTCGGGCGTGAGCACGGTCGTCAAGCCATCGGCCTCGACCCGGACCAGCACGCACCCCGGGCATCGCTCTGTGTCGGCCTCCAGCGGCGCCCTCACCGCGACCAGGTCTGGTCCGCAGATCTCACCGGCTTTCTGCTGCGGACGGATATCTGCCGCAATCTGCTGCGTCGCTATCAGCCCGACCGCCGACAACAGGACGAGCGCGTGACGCACGTCAATCACCACGGCGTGGGACCACCGCCGTTGCGTCGAGCTCGAAGAGCAGCTCATCGCGGCAGATATCGCCGGTGGCGCATACCACCGGCAGCTGGTCGAGACCGCGGCGATCGAGGAGCTGTCTCAGTGTGGCGACGTCCTCGCGCCGTTTGACGAACGCGGTCGCTTGACGAATATCGGTCAGCTCAGCGCCGCCGGTCTCGAGCAGGGATGCCACCGTGTCGAGAGTTCGTTCGGTTTGGCCTTCAAAGTCGCCGGCGCCGATCGATGAGCCGCGATCGTCGATGGACGCGGTTCCCGAAACCAGCAGGTACCGGCAGCTTCGGGTGGTCAGCACGAGGCCCCGCGAGAACGCGGAACCATACTCGAGCGCCTCGTTCTGTCGTGGGTTGAAGAGTCTGCGGACGTCGATCGGACGCCCATTCGACGACCGAACCGCGAGGAGGTCGAGTACGCACCAGCCGCCGCGGGCGTTGCGGGCGAATATCCCGGTGCTCGCCGGGAGCACCGACGACGCCGAGTCCCGCGACAAACCCATGTGGTCGAACGCGCGGTTTCGGGTGCGGTTGAACTCGTCGTACCAATCGAGGATGTCACGGAGGTAGAACCAGGTGCGCCGGACGTCCCGAAATGACCAACTCCTCGCTGCGAGAACCTCTTCTGTCAGCCGAATCACATCGTCGGTTTCTTCTTCGGGCCGCCGTTCCCGGTCGGCGGTGAGCAACCGGCCGACGTCGGACAAACCGAGATAGACAGCCTCGGAACCGGCAACCTGCAGCCCGCACGGAGATCCGTCATGGGTGACGATCTCGGGGTCTGCGTGATCCCCGGGCCGGACCCCGACGACGTGGATGCCCGCCAGCCCTGATCCTTCGCACGGCGCCCCCTCGATGATCGTCGGTGGGACCGGCCAGAGCCCGGCCGGAGACGAGTCACGCCCTTCGAGAATGGATGCGACGGTGTTGATTTCGCAAAAAATCCGTTCCTGCAGCGGAACCGCCCCCACCCGGATGAGGGCGTCAGCCATCTCACCGTAGGCCTGCTCGACGACGGTGGAGGACGGCGATGGAGCGTCCGGCCGCCACGTCAGAAAAACCAGGTCGCCTGGACCGCTGGAGTCAAAAAACATCGGATAGAAAACCGCCCGGACCCTCCCAGAGTTTGCGCGAGGCAGGCCGGAAGACGGCAACCGAGCCCTTCAACCCATCGTACCGAACGCGCCCCGAAACCGCCAGCTGATTGCAGATTCCAAGTCTGACAGAGATACAGAGTCTCAATTGACATTCGCGGGGAAATGTCGGCAAAGGCGACGATGATATTCTCACGGTCAATGGTTTGGTGGATGGTGTGTCGTGACCTCCGAAGCCGCCGCGAGTTCTTGAATCTGAGGATTCACGACCCCGGACGCGGCTCGCACCGACTCGCCATGGCCGCCTGTTTGGCAATGTTGATCACCGCGGCGGCGGTCACCGGACAGACATCGGGAGACCCCGTGTTCGTCGACGTCGCGGTGGCGGCGGGTATCGATTTTACCCACTTCAACGGCATGACCGGTCATTTCACCATCGCCGAGATCACCGGCCAGGGCGTCGGGCTGGTCGACTACGACGGCGACGGAGATCTCGACGTCTATCT
>JAIVTZ010000515.1:0-3396 GCA_049188105.1 Deltaproteobacteria bacterium
CAGGCGAGACGCCTACCCCACAAGGGCTCCGGGTAGCGTTGTGGTGAGGGCGTCTCGCCCGCACCGCGAGGCAGAAGGCAACGTCAGAGGCTGGTGGGCGGCAAATCCGAAATCCGAAATCCGAAATCCGAAATTTCTCCTCACGGCACCCGCAGAACCAGCTCGCCCTTCTCGTCCCGCAGAACCACCCGGTCGGCCTCGATCTTCTCCACCCGGAACCCTTCCACCTCGGAGCCGATGAAGACCTCGACGCCATTGATCTCGGCAAACGGGTTGACGGGCCTGACGACGATGTAGCCGAGGCTGAGGGTCGCATAACCGACGTCTGCGTCGAGGTCGAAGACCCGCTCATTGGTTGCCGTGCCTGCTCTCTCCTGCGGCGTGGGAACGGGGGCCGGCTCCCGGGTGGTCGCAATCTGCGGTGCGGTGGGAGTTGGGGTTGCGACGAGGATGACCGCGGTCTGCTCGGCCGACTCGACCGCCGGAGCTTCCGACCGGGGCGCCTCGACGATTGGGGCAGGGGAGGGCGTGGGCATCGGTACGACGGCGGCGACCGGTTGCTCCCGCTGCCCCACCGCCCACCATGCGACGGCCGCGCCCGCAAGCCCGGCCATGACGGCGACCAGTGCCAGCACGACGACTCCGCTCCGCCGGCGGGGGCCACGCGATGGGTAGGCTCTCGGTGCCCGAAACGCCGTGTCCGGCTGTTGCGCCTCGTGCTCGGAGGCGGCCTGCCGCGCCTTACGCAGGGCGTCGTTGATCAGGCTCACCAGCCCTGTCCTTCGAGGTCGCGGATGGCGCGGCGAACCTGCCACCAACCGAGGTTGTCGCGGCCCTGGACAAAGCCGCAGAGCAGCGTCTTGTCGCACACCGCGTTGATCAATCGCGGCACGCCGCGGGCATAGCGGTGGATGGCGCTGTAGGCGGGTCGGCTGAAGGTCGGCCGGCCGTTGGAGCCGGCGATCAGCAACCGGTGCTGGATGTAGGCCACCGTCTCCTGGCGGCTGATGGGCCCGAGGTGGTAGCGCACGGTGATGCGCTGGCGAAGCTGACGCAGCTCCTGTTTGTCGAGCCGGCCGCGCAGCTCGGGCTGGCCGATGAGAACGATCTGCAGCAGCTTGTGGCGGTCGGTCTCGAGGTTGGACAACAGCCGCACTTGCTCGAGCAGCTCGTCGGACATGTCCTGGGCCTCGTCGATGAAGAGTACGACCACGACATTTGCGTGCGCTCGGTCGAGGAGGAACTCGTTGAGGCGTTCGACGAGGCGGACGCGGTCGTTACCCGAGGCCTTGAGATCAAGCTCGCGCAGGATCGACCGCATGAGCTGAATCGGGGTCATGACCGGGTTGAGAATCAGCGCGGTGGCGTAGCCGTCGCGGAGCTCCTCGAGCACCTTGCGGCACAGCGTGCTCTTGCCGGCGCCGACCTCGCCGGTGATCTGAATGAAGCCCTTGCGCTCGCTGACCCCGAAGAGGATGTGCTCGAAGGCCTGCCGGTGGCGGCGGCTGAAGAACAGAAACCGCGGGTCCGGCGTGATGTTGAACGGCGGGGCCTCGAGGCCGTAGTACTCCTGATACATAGATCAATTACCGCCCATCTAGAGTTTACGGACGGCGGCGCCTGATTGTAATGCAATGCACCTGGGGTGCGCGAATCGAAACTACGCAGATCTGCCGAGACGCCGGACCGTGAGTGTTGCACTGAGCTTGATAGCGAACGGTTCGGCGGCCGGATCGACTCCGGTGACCCGTTGAAAGACAAACAGCTCGATGAAGTCGTTGACCGCTAGTTGTGTCTCGAAAATCAGGTTCCTGCAGATGTTCTTGACCTGGGCGGTGGTCAGACTGGGCATCGGTCGGCTCCTTTCAATTCGGCTCCATCACTGGTCATCGTTGCGGCCATTATCGCCGCAGCGAGCTTCGCCTCGATTATTCGTTTGGCCCCATCTCGGCCCGAAACCCCTGGACGTTGGCGTAGGTCAGCACGACGCCGAGCACCGCGATCCACCATTGGCCGGCCAGCAGCGCCCACAGACCGATGGTCACCGTGAGGACGATCGAAAATACCCGCGCCGCCATGCGGCCCCTGTCACCGGCCACGATGCCGGCGAGAGATGCCGCGATGTGGCCGCCGTCGAGCGGCAGGATCGGCAGCAGGTTGAGGACTCCCCACCCGAGGTTGACCCAGAGCACGAATTCGAGCACGCGCAGCACTCCAGGGGAAGCGCCGGCAAAAAGGCCGGCGAAACCAGCCACCAGCACCGCGCCGCCGATGGCGATTCCCACCGCCGGTCCGGCGGCGCTGATGAAGATCTGCTGGCCGGGGGTCAGCGGCCGCGGCCGCATCCACCCGGTCATGCCGCCGAAGGCCATCAGCCGGATCCACGGCGCCATCCCGAGCCTGCGCCCGGCGAAGGCATGCCCAAGCTCGTGGGCGAGGATGCCGACCAACACCACCACCACCCACACCAGCATCCACATCGGCTCCTGCCGGCCGCCGATCAGCCACGCGGTGACGAAGAAGAAGGGATCGATGCGCAGCGGGAAGCCGAAGATCTGCAGGCCCCGGCGTGGGGCGGCCTCGGGGATCTGCTGCCACGGGTCTGCGGGGCGTTGTTCGTCATCCATCATGAAAGGAGTATAGGACAGTGATTTGCGGCGCGCCGGTCACCAGGCGGTGAGTTCGTCAGGCCTGGTCCTGTCAATGAACGTCGGCGTGTGCAGGCGGGACGCCTACACCATGGGACTTCGCCCTTCGGGCTATGTCCTCACAAGCAAGTGATGACTGCCTGTCACGGCGTAGCCCGGCGGGCGAAGCCGGATGGTGCAGCCGTCCCGGCTGCACAATTAAAGAAACAGTATTCGGACTACACGTGTTCGGCGTCAAAACGCTTGACAAGGGTATCCAGGAATTCGCCGCAGCGGTCCAGAGCGCCGGGGGAGAGCCGATCACGACTGTCGCCGGAGGAGTGGAGGCGGCGGGGGAATCCTCCTGCCGGTGCGGCACTGAGAGTGACCGCTGCAATGCCACGGGCGAGATAGGAACGACCGTCGGTGAGCGTACCCGCGGGAAGTCGAATGACTGACAGCGGAAGGCCCAGCGACTCGAGGGCGGTGTCCTCGACCAGCTCCACGAGCCACGAAGGGCTCTCGTAGCGGCGCAGGGCAAAGCCGTCTATCGGCACGTACCCGAGCTTTCCGTCGGCCCCGATAAGCTCGAGGTTTACGACCGCCAGGCGCGGCGCATCGACGGCCGTAGCTGGAAGCTGGTGAGAAGTGCAGGCTAGTTCTCGTCCGGAAACGGCGCTTTTTGGCAATCTCGGCGTCAGGCTGCGGATTTTCTTGTGCGGCGTACAGGAGTACGCCTCCGCGCAAATCCTTACCTTCCTTGACCTTG
>JAIVTZ010000516.1:0-3389 GCA_049188105.1 Deltaproteobacteria bacterium
GCATGTAGTCGGAAAAGACCAGAAAGGTCGCTCCATAGGGTCGGATCCCCCCGTGCAGCGAGAGTCCGTTGAGGACAGCTCCCATCGCGTGCTCGCGGATGCCGAAGTGCAGATTCCGGTTGCCGAAGGCGCCCGCGAGCAGATCTCCGCCGCCGTCGATCAGTGACTTATTCGACGGCGCGAGGTCCGCCGATCCGCCGATCAGCTCGTCGAGCACCGCAGCCAAGGCGCCCAACACCTTTCCCGAGGCGGCGCGGGTGGCGATCTTGGCGCCGTCGGCGTCAAAGACCGGCAGGGCGTCGGTCCAACCGTCGGGGAGCTTGCGGTCGAGGCGCCGCCGCCAATCACGCGCGAGGTCGGGGTGATTTTCAGCCCAGGCATCGACCGACGCCTGCCAACCGCGGTGGGCGTCGGCGCCGCGAGTTATCGCCTCCCGGCTGCGGACCGCGACCTCGGGCGGTACCAGGAAGGTTTCGTCCTCGGGCCACCCGTACGCCCGCTTTGTCGCGCGCACCTCGTCGGCGCCGAGGGGGGCGCCGTGGGCCGAGGCGCTGTCCTGTTTGGTGGGGGCCCCCCAGGCGATGTGGGTACGAACCCGGACCAGGGTCGGCCGCCCGTCATCCGCCGCCGCGGCCTCGAGCGTCGCTGAAAGGGCGTCGAGGTCGTTGCCGTCCTCCACCTCGAGCACCCGCCAGCCGTAGGCCTGAAAACGCGCCGGGACGTTCTCTGAAAACGAGAGATCGGTTCCTCCTTCGATCGTGATGCGGTTGTCGTCCCAAATCCACACCAGACGGCCGAGCCGCAGGTGCCCCGCGAGGGAGGCCGCCTCGGAGCTCACGCCTTCCATGAGATCTCCGTCCGAGCACAGAACCCAGGTGCGATGATCGACAACGCGGTGGCCGGGGCGGTTGAACTCCGCCGCCAGTTGGGCTTCGGCCACCGCCATCCCGACCGAGGTGGCGACCCCCTGGCCGAGCGGACCGGTTGTCATCTCCACCCCCGTGACCAGTCCGACCTCCGGGTGGCCGGGGGTCTTCGATCCCCACTGCCGGAAGTTCTCGAGCTCTTCGAGCGGCAGATCGTAGCCGGTGAGAAAGAGGGTGCTGTACAGGAGCATCGACGCATGGCCGCAGGAAAGAACGAAGCGGTCACGGTCCGGCCACCCGGGATCGGAAGGGTCGTGCTTGAGAAACCTCGTAAACAGCACGTAGGCCACCGGCGCCAGACCCATCGGGGCGCCCGGGTGCCCCGAGTTCGCGCGCTCGATGGCATCGATCGACAGGGTGCGGATGGTGGTGACGGCAAGCTGATCGACGTCGTCAAAAATCTGGGTCACGGTGCCTCCCGGCCGTCATCGTAAACGATCCCTGGCTCGTCTGCAGTGGGCTCCCAAACGTTATTCGTCTGTCGCGGTTTCCGGCTTTGCGCCATGCCGTGAAAGGTCGCGGTTGGCTCGGTCTTTCAATATCGCTTGGAAGTTTCCGGAAGGGCGGGCTAACAGCTAATACCTAATACCTAATACCTACCGACTGCGCAGCTCGTAGAGAACCTGCTTGGCGACCGCCTTCAGCGTCTCGAAAACGCCGATGCCCTTGGTGGCGACGGCCTCGAAGGTGGGCTCGCCCTTGAAGTTGAGGAGTCGGTACATGTCGTCCACCAGGACCGCGCTCGGCAGGTCGCGCTTGTTGAACTGGAGCACATAGGGGACGCTCTTGAGGTCAAAACCGTTCTCCATGAGGTTGTCTTCGAGGTTGCGCAGGGACTCCTCGTTGGCGTCCATTCGCGCCTCCTGCGAGTCGGCCACGAAGACAACACCGTCGACCCCTTTCAAGATGAGCTTCCGGCTCGCATCATAAAAGACCTGTCCGGGCACGGTGTAGAGGTGGAAACGGGTCTTGAAACCGCGAACGGCGCCGAGGTCGAGCGGCAGGAAGTCGAAGAACAGCGTGCGGTCGGTCTCGGTGGCAAGCGAGATCAGCTTGCCCTTCTGCTGCGGTGACGACTTCTCGAAGATGTATTGGAGATTCGTCGTCTTTCCGCACAGGCCGGGCCCGTAAAAGACGATCTTGACGTTGATCTCCCGGGCGGCGTAATTGATGAAGCTCATTCAGAAAACAATGCGTCGATGTCTTCGTCGGTGATCTCTGCGAACGGCGAAACGGTCTCCACGGCGCCGGCCTCAGTCGCCTTGGCCTCCATCTCATGGAGCACCCTCTCGAGCTCGGCCGAGGCCTTGCGGACCCGCAGCCGCACGAGACCCAACGACGAACGTTCGTCGAAGATCACCACCAGGATCAGCCGTTGGCCCACGATCGAGATGTGGATGTTGTCCTTACGCCCCTCATGGAAGAGGATCGAAAATTCCTTTTCGCCGATGAGCTTGGCAAGACCGTCTGTTGCGGCCACGTTGCCCGCGGTGAGCGAGGCGAGGGAGGTGGTGTCGATGAGATCGACCTCGCCGGCGTCCGCGATTTGCTGGCCGTTCTTGTCGACCAGGAACACGATCTTGGCGCTTGCGTCCATCCTCAACGTGTTGAGGAGTACCTTGATGGCCTGGAACTCCTCTTCGTACATGACCAGTGTGTTATTCAACGCCTCAGACTCCCCAACAGTCTCAATTTATAGCACATCCGCCTCTTTGAGGCCAATCTGGCCAACCGAGTGAGGCCTCCCGTATCAGCTGATAACTGTCTTTGTTGTCATATCTTGCGCCGGAGCTTGAGCGCTTGGGTGAGCGTCACACGATCGACCGCCGCCACCTCTCCGCCCACCGGAATTCCGGACGCCGGACGGCTGACCCCCACTCCGAGCGGTTGCAGACGGCGGGCGATAAAAAGCGCCGTCGTTTCGCCCTCGACCGTGGGGTCGGTGGCGAGAATCACCTCCGTCACGCCGCCCGCCCGGCACCGTTCCTCGAGGCGAGCGATGGTCAGATCGTCCGGCCCCACCCCGTGAAGAGGCGACAGGTGCCCGAGCAGGGCGTGGTAGAGCCCGCGATAGTCACCGGTCGCTTCGACAGCCCACGCCGTGGTCGGTTCCTCCACCACCAGGATCGTCCCGCGGTCGCGGCCCGAATCCTCGCACACTGCGCAGGGATCAGTTTCGGTGAGAAGACAACACTCGGAGCACAGCCGCACCGCCTCGCGCAATCCGGCAAGCACCGAGGCAAAGCCGTCGAGTTCGTTCGAGTCGATGGTCAGAAGATGTTCCGCCAAACGCTGCGCGGTCCGCGGGCCGACCCCGGGGAGGCGCTCGAGGTGCTGCAATAGGCTGCGGACGGTGGGCGGCCGCAAGTCCATCAGTCGCCGCCGTCCGGACGCACCGCCACCACATCTCCCCCCAGAATCCGAGTGGCGAGGATCACCCCCGGATCGGAGCGGACCTTCTCC
>JAIVTZ010000517.1:0-3387 GCA_049188105.1 Deltaproteobacteria bacterium
GGGCTGGCGGAACCGACGCGCCGCAGGCGCGGCGTCCGGGAGACAGCACGGCGACGACGGACGCTTGCGTCCGGAGTTGATGTGCTTTCTCCCGGCAGTCGGCGATCGTCAGATCGCCGACGTTTCCGCCGACAATCCCAGATATGTCCGATACGTTGCAGCGGGATCTTCTTCTGCCTATCTGCGTTTATCTGCGTGATCTGCGGTTTTCTTGCGTTGGCGGCCTTTGTGCCTTCGTGTCTTCGTGTTTGCGATGTTCTCTGTGCCTCTGTGTCTCTGTGGTTCATCCGGCATCCGGGTGTGTGGCGGGTCAGTGGAAGTCATGGCTCTCCACTGCGGCTTCGGCGTGCACGGCCTCGAAGCGTCGAGCCTTGATCGAGATCGTTCCGTCCTGCTTTTGCAGGGGGCCCTCCACCAGCAGCACCGGCGTCGACACGAGGAAGGCGCGGTGCTCTCGAAAGAGGTCGGGGCGGATGATCGCCTGCACCATGCCGGTCTCGTCCTCCATGGTCAGAAAAACGAAGCCCTTGGCGGTGCCGGGACGCTGGCGCACGATCACCGCTCCCGCCACCCGCACGATCGCGCCGTCGTCGATGGCATCCAGCGCCGCCGCCGCCACCACCCCACGGCGGTCGAGCTCCGGGCGCACGTAGGCCAAGAGGTGGGGACCGGTGGTGAGGTGGAGGCCGGCGTAGTCGGCGACGGTCTCGTCGAGCGGACTCATCTCAGCCAGGGGCGAGGCGCCCTCGGGCGGCAGGTCGGCAAACAGCGGCCCGCGCCGCCCCGCCACCTCCGAGACCTGCCACAGGGCCTCACGCCGGCTCAGACCGAGCGAGGCCAGGGCGCCGACGTGGGCCAACCGCTCGAGCTGCTCGGACGAGAGCCCGCAGCGCTGGCTGAGATCGGCGGTGTCGTTGAAGGGCGCCCGGGCGCGCTCGGCCTCGATGGTTTCACCGGCCGCCCGTCGGAGGCCGTGCACCCAGCGCAGGCCGATGCGCACCCCGCCGTCCTCCCAGTGGCAGCGCCACCCCGAGCGGTTGACGTCCACCGACAGGAAGCGGACCCCACGGCGCTGGCCGTCCTTGACCAGGGTGGCGGGGTGGTAAAAGCCCATCGGCCAGGCGTTGAGGAGGCAGGCGTAGAAGGCCGCCGGGTGGTGGGTCTTGAGGTAGGCGGAGGCGTAGACCAGGAGGGCGAAGCTCGCGGAGTGGGACTCGGGGAAGCCGTAGAGGGCGAAGGACGTGATCGAGCGCACGACCTCCTCCTGAGCGGCGCCGGTGATGCCGCGCTGACTCATACCGCTGCGCAGGCGCTTCTCGATCACCACCATCCGTTCCTGCGAGCGCTTGAAGCCCATTGCCCGCCGCAGCTCCTCGGCCTCTCCGCCGGAGAAGCCGGCGGCCTCCATGGCCATGCGCAGGAGCTGCTCCTGAAAGAGCGGCACGCCGAGGGTGCGCTTCAGAATCGGCTCCAGACAGGGATGGGCGTAGGTGACGGGCTCGCGCCCCTGGCGGCGCTCCAGGTAGGGGTTGGTCATGTTGCCGGTGATCGGTCCGGGGCGGATGATCGCCACCTGCACCACCAGGTCGTAGAAGATCTCGGGCCGGTTGCGCGGCAGCGACGCCATCTGTGCCCGGCTCTCGATCTGGAAGACGCCGGCGGTGTCGGCGCGGCGGATGAGGTCGTAGGTCTCGGGGTCGCCGGGCGGCAGGTGGGCGAGGTCGATCTCCACCCCCTCGTGCTCGCGGATCATCGGGATCGCCTCCTCGAGGGCGGCCATCATGCCGAGACCGAGGAGGTCGACCTTGATCAGCCCGAGGTCGGCGCAGTCGTCCTTGTCCCACTGGATCACCGTCCGGTTCTCCATCGCCGCCGGCTCCAGCGGCACCACCTCGTCGAGGCGCCCGTGGGCGATGACCATGCCGCCCGAGTGCTGGCCGAGATGGCGGGGGAGGTGGTGGATCTCCCACCACAGCCGCTTGAAGTGCTCGACCCGGCGCGAGGAGGGATCGAACCCAACCTCTCTGAGCTCGTGGTCGAGGTCGCGCGCACCCTCCAAGATCTCGGTCGTCATGTGGCGGCCGAAGCGCTTGGAGATGCGGCCCACCTGCTCGAGCGAGAAGCCCAGCGCCTTGCCGACCTCGCGCGCCGCCGAGCGCGCGCGGTAGGTGATGACGTTGGCGGTCATACCGGCGCCGTGCGGCCCGTAGCGCCGGTAGACGTACTGGATGACCTTCTCGCGCTGGTCGCCAGACGGCAGGTCGAGGTCGATGTCGGGCCACTCGCCCCGCTCCTCGGACAGGAAACGCTCGAAGAGCAGCTCCATCTTGACCGGGTCGACGGCGGTGATCGAGAGCGCGTAGCAGACCGCGGAGTTGGCGGCCGAGCCTCGCCCCTGGGCCATGATGCCTTCGCGTTGGCAGAAGCGGACGATGTCCCAGACGATGAGGAAGTAGCCCGCCAGGTCGAGCTTCCCGATCAGATCGAGCTCACGTTCGAGCTGCGCCTGGGCGCGGGCGGTCAATGGGCGGAAGCGGGCGCGGGCGCCGTCCCAGGTGACCCGCCGCAGGTGGGAGATGGGGCTTTCTCCCACCGGCAGGGGGTAGTCGGGGAATCGATAGCCGAGGTCGTCGAGGGTGAACTCGAGCTCGTCGGCGAGGGCCCCGGTCTCGGCCACCGCCCGCCGCTGGTCGGCAAACAGCAGCTCCATCTCTCGCGGCGAGCGCAGGTGACGTTCGCGGCCGCCTTCGAGCAGACGGCCCGCGGTATCGAGGGTGAGGCCCTCGCGGATGCAGGCGAGCACGTCGGCGAGGTCGCGGTTGGAGGGCCGCGCGTAGCGAACGCCTCCGGTGGCCGCCAGCGGCAATCGAAGGCTCCGTGCGAGGTCGGCGAGCGCCCGGTTGCGGTGCTCCTCGGCGCGCAGCCGGTGGCGCTGCAGCTCGACGTGAAGCCTCCTTGGGAAGAGATAGGCCAGGTGCGCGAGCTCGCGCCGGGCGGCGTCAAGGCCGCGGTGGACGAGCCGTTGCGCCAGGACCCCCTCGGCGCCGCCGGTGAGACAGTGGAGGCCGTCGGCGTGAGCCTCGATCTGCGACCAGGTGGCCCGCGCCTGTCCCTTGGGCCGGTCGCGTGCGGCCTCGGTCAGCAACCGGCACAGGTTGCGGTAGCCGCGATGATCAACGGCGAGCAGGGTCAGGCGGGGCAGAGGCGTTCCCGGTGGGGGAGGATCCGGTACCAAGCCCAAAGGCCCCGAAAGTTTTGAGTTTTGAGTTTTGAGTTTTGAGTTGTCGTTCGCACCGTTCTCCGGGGAGGTGGGGGCCAATTCCGAATTCCGAATTCCGAACTCCGAATTTTCGTCGAGGACGATTTCGGCGCCGACGAGCGGCTTGA
>JAIVTZ010000518.1:0-3384 GCA_049188105.1 Deltaproteobacteria bacterium
TCCCGGAGTGCGGCCCAGGCCGAGGAGTTCCTATGAATCTCCCGAGTCTCTTTGGAAGAGCGGAAAGCATCCTCTCCTCGAGGGTTCGTTGGTGACCTCGTCGGCACTCTGCCGTACAATCCAGTCGATGCCCGACAACAAATCCGGAGACCGTGACGTCACCGTAGGACGGGTTGACCGCATTCTCTTCAGCAACGAGGAGAACGGCTGGTGCGTCATTCGCCTGCAGCCCGACGACGCGCCGACGTTGACCGCCATCGGGCCCCTGCTCGGGGTCCGCGAGGGGGACGAGCTACGGCTCAGCGGACGCTGGATCAACCACGCCAAGTACGGCGAGCAGTTCGAGGCCAAGTCCTACGTCCAGGTCGCACCATCGACTCTGGACGGCATTCGCCGCTTTTTGGGGTCGGGAAAGGTCAAGGGCCTCGGAGAAAAGCGGGCGGCGCAGGTCGTCGAAGCCTATGGACTCGAGACCCTCGAGGTCATCGAAAACGATCCCGACCGTCTGCTCGAGATCCGCGGCATCGGGCGGGCGACCGTGGACCGCATTCGCGAGTCCTGGGATCAGCACCGCGGCATCCAGCAGATCATGATCTTCCTCACCGGCCACGGGGTCGCGCCCGGGGTCGCGGTCAAGGCCTTCCGCCGCTATGGGCCAGGAGCCGTTGATGTCGTCCGTTCAAATCCCTACCGGCTGGCCGAGGAGGTCTTCGGCGTCGGTTTTCTGACCGCCGACCGGATCGCGCGCCAGCTTGGGATCTCAGCCGAAGCCCCGGAGCGGCTCGAGGCCGGGGTCCTCCACACCCTCAACGAGGCATCCGTCCAGGGGCACGTCTTCCTGCCGGAGGACGAGCTGCTGAGCGCCGCGGTCAGTCTTCTCGAGGCCGACCCGGAGCGTTTGCCCTCGGCCCTCGCCGGCCTCGTGGCGCGACAGCTCGTGGTCGTGCACCCACGCGCCGACGAGCCGCCCGCCATCTACATCCCCCGTCTCGAGCGGGCCGAGGCGACCGTCGCCCTCGATCTCTCGGAAATTGTCGGCAAACCGCCGCGAGGAAAACCCATCATCGTCAGCTCCGCCGTCGCCTGGTACCAGAGGCAGGCCAAGATCGAGCTCGCCGCCCGCCAGCGCGAGGCGCTGGCCGCGGCCCTGACCGAGAAGGTCGTGGTGATCACCGGGGGACCCGGAACCGGCAAGACCACCCTCATCCGCGGCGTGGTCCAGATCCTCGGCAAGAAAGACCTCCAGGTGGCGCTCGCAGCCCCCACCGGACGGGCCGCCAAACGTCTCTCCGAGGCCACCGGCCATAAGGCGCGGACCATCCATCGCCTGCTCGAGTTCACGCCCAGGACCCGCGGCTTCAGCCGCAACCGTGAAAATCCCATCGAGGCGGACTGCCTGGTGATCGACGAGATCTCGATGCTCGACATCGAGCTGGCGGCGGCGCTGTTGGAGGCGGTTCCCCCTGACTGCCGGCTCGTCCTCGTCGGCGATGCGGATCAGCTGCCATCGGTCGGCCCCGGGAATGTCCTCGCCGACCTCATCGCATCGGACGCGATGCCGGTGATCCGGCTCGACAGAGTTTTCCGCCAGGCTGAACGCAGCCATATCGTCGACAACGCACACCGCGTCAACTCCGGACGGATGCCCCTCACCGACTCCAATCCGGACGAGAGCGACTTTTTCTTTGTCGCCAGGGACGACGCCGAGGAAGCGGCCGAGCTCGCCATCGACTTCGCCGCGCGACGCATCCCCGAGCGCTTCGGCCTCGACCCGGTGTCGGACATCCAGGTGCTGTCTCCCATGCACCGGGGTGTACTTGGCGTGACCCGGCTCAACGAACGACTCCAGGCCCAGCTCACCCCCGCGGGTCGCGAGCTCACGGTCGGTTGGCGGCGCTTTCGGGTCGGCGACAAGGTCATGCAGATCCGAAACAACTACGAGCTCGACGTCTTCAACGGCGACCTCGGTCAGGTGGAAACAATCGATTTCGAGGAGCGCGAGCTGACGGTGCGCTTTGACGACCGTCTGGTCGTGATTCCTTCCGACAATCTCGATGACATTATTCCCGCCTACGCCTGCACCATTCACAAAAGCCAGGGCAGCGAGTACCCCGCAGTCGTCATCGTGCTCCACCACCAGCACCACATCATGTTGCAGCGCAACCTGCTCTACACCGCGATCACCCGCGGTCGTCGCCTGGTGGTGATCGTCGGCTCCAAGAGGGCCCTCGGACGAGCGGTCCACAACGCCACCGTGCGCACGCGTCACACGCTGCTTGCGGAGCGGCTCCGGGCGGTCGTCGCCCCCACGACCTAATCCGTCCATCCACGAAGATAAGGGGTTCAGGGTCCAGGGGGTCAGGGCTCAAGGGTCAGGGTTCAATAGGCGGCATCCCACGGATGCTGTAGGCGGGTCGTTTACGGCCCGCCCATGGGGGCCGACGCGATCTTGGAGCTTCCCGTTACCCGGGACGTCGTGGTGGCGGGCCCTGAAGGACCCGCCTACGATTCCTTGCGGCTACCGCGTCCCGCCCGGGAGGAATGGGTGGCCGTCCTAAACCCTGTGCCCTGTGCCCTGTACCCGGGTGGGCGTTCGGTCAGCTCCGTGCCGCCGCCTCTATCCTTCGCCGCGCCGATGGTGAGGAGACGAGACTTAGAGCCCGGTCGAGCTGAGACCCTTCGAGGTCGCCGCGACGCGCCAGAATCCCGAGGCACCATCGCCTGTCGAGCTCGCCTTTCAGGGTAGCGACGAGATCGAGGGCATCGTCTCGACTCTCTGGAATCCCTGCTTCGAGGAACGCCGCGAGGGCGCGCCGTCGGGCCCAGCCGTCCTCAAACCCTTCGACGAGCTCGCGCAGGGTTTCGACGCTCGACCCGGCGAAGCCAGGCAACTCCCGGCGCAGCACTAGGAGCCGGGAAAGGACCGACGGTTCCGCATCGGGTGAACCCAGGACAACATGCGCGCCGGATTGCCGCGATCCCGAATCATCGGCTGGCTCAGGCTCCTCCGCGTGGAGTGTGGGTGCCGGCCGGTCAGCTGGGGACGCGGTCTGCCATCGGCTCCAGTCGACAATCGGAGGGACGACAGGTGAAGGCTCGGGCTCCGGTGCTATCTGCATTT
Organism: Deltaproteobacteria bacterium; assembly: GCA_049188105.1. Taxonomy (GTDB): domain Bacteria; phylum Acidobacteriota; class Thermoanaerobaculia; order Thermoanaerobaculales; family Sulfomarinibacteraceae; genus Sulfomarinibacter. Next base: position 3,122 of record JAIVTZ010000518.1, read on the forward strand.
CGGGCTCGGGCTCGGGCTCGATATCCCTTTCCTCAACGTCCTCGATTCCGTGATTTTCTTCGAGGACGCTGAGAGCCGCCATAGATTCTTCAGGGCTCTCTTCAATGGTGGGTTCAACCGCCTGCAATTCCTCCAGCACCTCACCGACCTCTTCGTGGTCGTCCTCTCCGACATCTTCGGGATCAGCGAGCGGCTGGGCCGCCAGGGGGGTGCCTCGCGGCACTGCCGCGGCGCGCTGCGGGGGGTCCCGCGCAGCGGGGGGC
>JAIVTZ010000519.1:0-3374 GCA_049188105.1 Deltaproteobacteria bacterium
GTCGTGGAAACCACCAACGCCGGCCTCGCTAGCTACGAGCAGATCAAGAAACATGCGGTGCTGCCGCTGATGTTGTCCATCGAGGACGGCACCCTGACGCCGACGCTCAAGGTAAAACGCCGGGTGGTCGAGAAGCAGTACACCGATCTCATCGAGAGCTTGTACGTGGATAATCGTTAGCCTTAAAGCTATTGGCCGTTAGCCATTACCTGTTAGCTCATCACACCTCATGGACCCGGGCGGTCTGAGATGGTTTCCCTCGCCGGTGAATTCGTGTTCAGCAGATGGCATGATGTCGTGGCCGCCTGTGATGAGCTAATACCTAATTGCTAATCGCTAATACCTCGCTCCCCGGAGCGTCCTCTACTGTGGGATGATTCTCCTTCCGGTGGAGGTGCGGTGGAAGAGAAGAGCTGGGGCTGTTTGAAGCAAACGGCGATTGGCTGCGGCGCGCTGATCGTCATCGCCGTCGCGATCGTGCTCGTGATGACGTTGATGATGATGAGCCCTTTCAACCGGGCCGTCGATGCCCGCCACGCTATCGAGGACCACTTCGGACCGCAGGAGGCATACGTCCCACCCGCATCCGGGGCGCCGTCCGCCGATCGCATCGAGGTTTTTCTCGAAGTGCGCCGGACGCTCAGTGAGCCATGTGCCGACTTGTCGAGAGCCGAAAAACAGGTCCAGAAGCTGGAGAGCTTTGACGATCAGGACGAGGTCAATCGGGTAGACGTGCTGAAGCAGGCGCTGTCGACGACGAAAAGCATGATGGGAGTCGGGCCTGTCATCGCGCGCCTCTACGAGATTCGTAATCAGAGCCTCCTCGACGCCGGCATGGGTCTCGGTGAGTTCACCTACATCTTCGCCGTAGCCTACCGCGGCCGACTGCTCGATCCGCCACAAGCCAACCAGCTCTTCGGTCCCACCCCCGTCAATCGCCGGGTGCGAAAAGCGCTGTTGTCGATGGTGGAGAACCAGCTCGCAGTCTTGCGTTCAGAAGGCGGCAGCGAAGCCGAGATCGCGGCCCTCGAGACCGAGATCGCCGCACTGCAGGCCGACGAGGGCCGAATCCCGTGGCAGGACGGAATCCCGCCGGCTATTACCGAGGCCCTCGCACCTTATAGGGCGGAGCTCGACGCGCTCTACTGCCCGGCGATGGCGCCGCTCGAGCTGATGATCAACATTAAACACGGACCAGGGTTCGAGTCGCTTTAGGCACTGAGTTCTGAACTTCACCGGCCCAATTTTTTTGAACCGCAAAGGCGCAAAGATCGCAAAGAACTTCATTTAAGGGATTTCAAAAAGTCTTTGCGTCGTCTTTGCGTTCTTCGCGTTCTGGCGGTTCAATCAAACGCCCCAACGTTCTGACCACGGTGCCGGTTCGACGCGCGACTTGCGGCGGCCCTCGAAGGTGATGATGCGCGCCGGCATTCCGAAATCCGAAATGCGCGCCCGGTCGACATTCCGAATTCCGAAATCCGAAATCCGAAATTCCGACCCTGCTATCCTCCCCGACCGGAGCCGAACCGTGACCCATCCTTTCAAGCTACCCCACCGAGACGATCTCGAGGCCATGCTGCGGCTGGCGGTGCCGGTCGTCGTGGTGCAGGTCGGAATGATGCTGCTCGGCGTGGTCGACACCATGGTCGTCGGCCGGCTGTCGTCGGAGGCGCTGGCCGCGGTCGCCCTCGGCCACGTGGTGATCATCGCCGTTTCGTCCTTCGGCATCGGGATGCTCCTGGCCCTCGACCCGCTGGTGGCGCAGGCGGTCGGCGCCGGTGACACGGTCGCGGTCCGCCGCTCGGTGCAGCGCGGTCTTCTGATCGCGATCGGTCTGATGGTGCCGAGCATCCTGCTGCTGCTCCCCAGCGAGGCGATCCTGACCTTCTTTCACCAACCCCCGGAGGTCGTACCGGTCGCCGCCGCCTACATCCGCATCTGCATCCCCGGTCTGCTGCCGTTCTACGGTTTCGTCGTCCTCCGCCAGTCGCTGCAGGCGATGGAGATGATGCGCCCGATTGTCCTGACCATCGTCGTCGTCAACCTCTTCAACTTGGTCGCCGACTGGGTTCTGGTCTACGGCGTCGGACCGGTCCCGCAACTGGGACCGATCGGATCGGCGTGGGCGACGACCGCAGCAAGGACCCTCCTTTTCGTGGTCCTCTTCGTGGTCGCTCGCAAGGAGCTCGGACCGCTGCTGAATCGTTTGGATCGAAAGGCTTTTCGCTGGGGGCCTCTGTGGAACCTGGTCCGCCTCGGTACGCCGATCGGCTTCCAGGTGCAGCTCGAGATCATCGCCTTCGCCGTCATCGCCCTGTTGATGGGAGGGTTCGGCACCGTGCAGATGGCGGCCCACCAGGTGGCCATCAACCTGGCCTCGCTGACCTTCATGGTGCCGCTTGGGGTCGGTTCGGCAGCGGCGGTTCGCGTCGGCCAGGCGATCGGCGCCGGCGACAGCGACGGCGCGCGCCGCGCCGCCGCCTCGAGCCTCCTCATCGGCGCCGGCTTCATGTCGTTGATGGCGGCGATCTTCATCGGCGCCCCACGCCTCCTGGCCACAGCCTATACATCTGTAGAGACCGTGGTGGCGCTCGCGGCAGCGTTGATCCCGATCGCCGGTTACTTCCAGATTTTCGACGGTCTCCAGGTTGTTTCGGCCGGGGTGCTGCGTGGAGCGGGCGATACCCGGGCGCCGCTGGTCGTCAACATTCTCGGTTTCTGGTTCATCGGCCTGCCGACCAGCCTGCTCCTGGGATTTCGACTCGGTTTCGGGCCCCAGGGTCTGTGGTGGGGATTCGTCGCGGGCCTCGGTGCGGTGGCGGTCTTTCTGCTCGCTCGTATCGCCTGGAAGTTCCGAGGCCACATCACACGGGTCGAGGTGGCGTGAGCTCTACCGGGACAGGAGCCCTTCATGGGATTGAGCGTTACTTCGAGCGCCGAAGGCGCGATAGACCCAACAGGCCTCTACCGCGCAAGCGCTGAGAGCAAGAGGCCGAAGGACGGCGCCTTCTCGCGGTAGAGCAGCAGCTTTTCCGCATCCGGCGGCTGGGTCCGGTCCACGCCCCTGAGCGGCACATGCGCGAAGTCGTCGTACGACAGGAGGTAGGCCTTCGCCGCCTGGTAGTTGGGCAATGCCGCGAGGATCGGTCGGCTCAGGCTCCGAAAGCTCTCGGGCATCTTTTCCTTGAGAGTCTGGTGGAGGGCGAGGAGCGCGAAGACCTCGCCGATGTTGGCCACCCGAAACTCGTACGGGTGGTGGCGGGCCTCGACTGCGTCCAGCTCCGCCTCCTCGCCCTGGTCGTTCATGATGTCGAGGATTCGCTCGGTTATCTCGTCGTCGGCGCGCCCCTTGGCGACGCGGGTGAGATCGGCAA
>JAIVTZ010000520.1:0-3373 GCA_049188105.1 Deltaproteobacteria bacterium
CGTCTACCTGGTCGGCGTCGCGGGCGCCGACGATGGCACCGGTGACGGCCGGGAGGCGGAGGGTCCACGCGATGGCCACCTCGCCCACCGGGCGGTCGTGGCGATCGGCGATACCGCGCAGCACCTCGACAAACTCGAGGCTTTGAGTCAGGAGCGGTTCCCTGAAGGCCGGATTGACCTGCTTCCGCCAGTCGGACTCGGGCATGGCGTCGACACGCTCGCGGGTCATGGTGCCCGTGAGCATGCCGTTGTGCATGGGCGAGTAAACGATTGTGCCGATGTTGTTGTCGAGGCAGAACGGCAGGATCTCGTCCTCGATCTGGCGCATGAGGGCCGAGTACGGCGGTTGCAGCGACGCGATGGGGGCGATCTTTTGCGCACGCCCGATCTGGGCGGCGTCGAAGTTCGAGACACCGATGGCGCGGACCTTACCCTGCTCCTTGAGATCGGCGAGGGTCGACCAGGCTTCCTCGATGTCGGGGGCGTCCGCTCCCGGAGGAAACGCGGGCCAGTGGATCTGGTAGAGGTCGATGACGTCGATCTGCAGCCGCCGCAGGCTGTTCTCGACCTCGCGACGAATCGATGCTTCGGTGATGTCGTGGATGACGTTCTTGTCGTCGTCCCAGGTCAGGCCGCACTTGGTGAAAACCAGGGGCCGGTTGGCGCTGCCGATCTCGTCGAGCGCCTGCGCGACCACCCTTTCCGAGTGGCCCATGCCGTAGATGGGCGCCGTGTCGAGCCAGTTGATGCCGCGCTCGACGCTGCGCCTGATGGCGGCGATCGACTTGGCATCGTCCTGTGGCCCCCAGCCGAAGACGCCGTCGCCGCCGATGGCCCAGGTGCCGAGACCGATGGGGGAGATTTCGAGATCCGAGTTTCCGAGTTGTTTCAGGGTCACGTTCGGTCCTCTTTTCTTTTGGGTGTCAGTCATTAGAAGAGGTTGGGGGTGGGAGAAATTCCCGGGGGGGATTGGTATTCCAACCTCACGACGCATGTTCGGCTCAGGGACCGGGTTGAGAGACCGTTATCAGCGGCGCCCGAGAAAAAACGGGAGCCCGGAATGTGCTTCCGAGCTCCCGGTTCAGGTTTTCCTGTCGAGTCGAGGCCGAGCCCTCTACGTGACCGTGTAGCTCACTCCTGAACCTCCGCAATCCAGGTTTCCATCACCCCGGTGCTGCAGCCGAACTTGGTGTGGCCGCTGCCGAGGTGGAGCTCGTCGATGATCTGCTCGCACGAGCAGCCGGCGGTGTCTTCGATGGTGAACGACCGGTCGAGGCCGTTGCCCTTTCCGTTGGGGGGCTTGGTGTCGAAGATGCCGTCCTCGTCCACCAGGGCCCAGCGGTTGGTGCCCAGCCGCTGGGTCGGCACGCCCTCGGGGATGGTGGTGCCGGGGCACATGTCCTCGGAGTTGGGCACGCCGTCGAAGTCCGAGTCGGCGAGGATGTAGAGCACCACCCCGTCGTGGTCGGAAGCCCGCAGGGGAGTGCCGTCTGCCAGGAAGAGGCCGGCCGGCGCATCGGCGTTGCCGCGCGAGTACTCGACGCCGGCCACCACCGGCGCCAGCGAGGCGGAGGTCAGCATGTAGTCGAAGCCCTGGGCGTTGCCGCCGAAGATGAACGAGTAGCGATCGGCCTGGGGCAGGGCGAGGATCTCGTTGAAGAGGTTCGGGTCGACCTCGTCGGTTCCCGGCAGCAGGGCTCCGGCGGGATCGAGATCGCCGGTGATCTGGCCCATCACGTCGACGTAGCCATCGGTGAACTGGAAGGCGTTGAAGTCGCCGGTGACCACGAGCGGGGTGTCGGGGTTGGTGATCTGGAAGTTCTGGATGAACAGGGAGAGCTGCAGGGCCTGCTCGAAGCGCTTCTGGCGGGCGAACTCGTTGCCGGTGTCGACCCCACTCAGCGACCGCAGGTGGTTGGCGACGACGAAGATCGGGAACGGCTCACCGGCGCCGATGTACTCGGCGTCGAGCACCAGCGGCGGGCGATCGTATGTCGTCCACCACCGACCGTCGAAGAAGAACTCGAGGTCCTCGCCGAACTGGGTGACGCTGAAGACCATGATGGTGTCGCGGATGAGGAAACCGACGTCGATGCCGCTGAAATCGTTGCCCTCGATGAGGTATGGGGTGTAGAGGATGGCGGGGTCATCGGCCGCGATCTGGTCGGCCAACGCCTGCAGGGTGGCGAGGGTGTCGACCTCCTGCACGGCCAGGATGTCCGGCGCCTCGAGGACAGTGCGGATGTGGAGCGAGAGCTTCGCCGCCCGGGTGGCGATGTCGCCGCTCATCAGGCGCAGCATGTTCTGCGACGCCACCGTGAACTCGTCGGGCAGCGGGCCGCGAACCGGGATCGGCAGGGCCGGCGGCGGGCCGATGGTGAGGATCGTCGGCAGCAACTGGTAGTCGCCGAAGGAGAAGCCGAGCGCGCCGGTGGCGTCGAATGCCTGGTTGGTGAACATCTGCACGTCGGGCAGGCCGAGGGCGTCCGGGTCGATCTCGAAGATCTCGGGGTTGCCGTCCCACACGGGCAGACCGGGCAGCCCGGGGAACTCGATGCCGGGCTCGCGGAAGGAGCGGACGGTGCGGGCTACCACCGCGATGTCGCCGAATCTATCCGACGGTCCGGTGGCGATGCCGGAGGCGGTCACCAGCATCCCCTCGAGGCTTTCGAGCTCCGGCGGATCGGCCGGGAACCCTGACGGCAGGGTCTCGTCGAGCGTCACCGGCGGCGGCAGGGGGTTGCCTGAGCTGTCCACGGTCACCAGCGGGCTGCCGCCGATCTCGGTGAAGTCGAAGAACTCCTCCACGGTGCCGGAGACGTCAACCTGGTCGCCCACCGCGACCGTGGGGGCCGAGCTGGTGAAGACGAAGATGCCGTCCGAGGTCTGCGGGTCGCCGTCGCTGCGGGCCGCCGGGGTCTGGATGAAGAAGCCGTTGCCGCGCACGGCGGTGACGGTGTTGTCGTCGGTGATAACCGGTAAGCCGACGAAGGGAGAAAACGCGCCCGAGCCCTGGATCTCGAAGATCTCGACCAGGACTGCCGGCGGGGGCGGCGCGGGGCATTGGTTGTCGGCTGCGGGGGTCGGCGTGTCCTGGTCGTAGCCGGCGGTGTTGCGCGCGCCGCCCTCGCCGTTCGGGCAGCGCTGGTTGGAGTGATTGTCCTTGTCGCCCGCACCGCCCTCGTTGACCTGCGGTTGGCCCGGGTTGAGGAGGACCAGCAGGCCGGCGTCGTCAGCGTCGTTGGTGTCGTAGACGATGGCGTCGATGAGGCCGGTGGTCGTCACCAGTGTGCCGTTCGGGAAGTCGGCGGCATCGCCCTGGTAGATGGCGACGGCGTCGGCGCCGTTTTGCAGCCCGTTGGATCCAAAGACG
>JAIVTZ010000521.1:0-3364 GCA_049188105.1 Deltaproteobacteria bacterium
GGCGCAGGGCGCAGGGCTCAGGGTGCAGGGCTCAGGGTGCACGGGAGCAAACGAGGAGTTTTGAGTTATGAGTTTTGAGTTATCGGCCATCCCACCTTGTGGCTCTCTGGGTGGGCGCGGGGGGCGGCAACTCAAAACTCAAAACTGAAAACTCAAAACTGCCGCCCAATGTGGCGACGAGATTCTCAGATTCCAACCCTTTGTAATACCGTGCAGGTCCAGCCATCGAGAGACAGGGTGGTTATTGGGCGGCGGGGCCGTCGACGAAATCGTCGGGGTCGAAACCGTCTTCCTCGGGTACCTTTGCCCTGGTCTCCTTGATCAGCTCCTGGTGCCGAGCCTCCTCCTCACGGAGATTGACAAAGAGTTCCCTGACCTCCGGGTCGGAAATCTCGGGAAGGGCATCGTTGTAGAAATCGTAGGCCTTGACCTCGGACTCCAGGGCGACATCGAGGGCCGTTCGGATCGACATGAAGGCACGCGCAGCGTCGAACTCCGGCGCCTCGATGTCGAACAATTTCGAGGTGTCGGCGGTGCGGGCCTCGTCGCCGAAGAGGCTCGCGCGCTGTTTGCTCAGCTTCTCGGCGTGCTTGGTCTCGTTGGCGGCCATGAAGCGGAAGAACTCCGCCACCTCGGGTGTGTGGTGGGCCTCCATTTGCTGGGCGAAGTCCTCGTAGCGATCCTTGGCTTCCTCTTCCACATAGATGGCGAGGTCGAGGGTGTCGCGAAGCGAAAGGCCGTCGAAATTGATGCTCATGGTGTCCTCCGGCGTCCCGTCGGGGGCGCGTTCCTTGAAGGGAGACTTTGACCTCGAAAGGGGCGGTTGTCAACCGGCGCCACCTGAGCAGAACGGCGAAGGGGCAGGGGGAAAGGGAGTAGGGGAGCGGGGGAGAAAGGGAGAATGTGAGTAGGCGTGCGTCTCCTCCTCTCCTCCTCTCTTCTTCTCCTTTTCTCCTTTGCCCCTCTGTGCCGTCAGACGCTTCCGAACCGCTTTCGCTCCCACAGCTTTCCCACGAACCATCCGACCAGCATCAGGCCGATGAGAGCTCCGGTGTGCCACACCAGCACGTGGCGCAGGTCGGACATCGGACACAGGATGTGGGTGACCGCGTCGGCGGTCACCGCCGCTCCGGCGCCGCCGAGGAGTCCTGCGATCGAGGGACGCAGCGGTAACGCACGGAAGACGAGCCACAGGGTGACCAGAAGGGCCGGCAGGGCCATGATCGCGTCGTTCGTGGTGCATGCAATGCCCGTCGAGACGCACTGTCCCTTTACGAGCGGCATCCCGGGGCTGTGCATCCAGGTCGCGATGCCGACCAGGATCTGAATCAGCACCGCCGTACCGACTCCCAGGACTACCGCGCCGAGCGGCACTCCCTGGCCGGGCACCGCCTCGCGCAGCGCCATACCCAGCAGCAGCACGCCCACGCCGAGTTGGAGCGCGGTGCATCCCCAGCTCAGCCACAATGGGAGCTGCTGTAGGTCGGGACGCGGCGAGAGCTTGAAGACGAAGATCACCAATGCAAGACCGACGGCCGCCACGGCCGCCGCCTGCAGGGTGCGCATCCAGGCCGGCGGCAGCGGTCGTACCGGTTCGAGGTCGGCCGAAATGGAGCGGCGCAGGGTTTCGGGAAGCAGGTCTGTGCTCATGCCACACTTCCCTCCTCTTCGAGCCGGGCGCGAACGGCCTTCAGAGCCCGGTGCGCCCGCACCTTGGCCGTGCCGGCGGCGATCCCCAAGACCTGGCCGACCTCCAGGAAGCTCAGACCGAGAAGGTGGTGCAGCATCAGGACCTCCTGTGCGGGCCGAGGAAGCTCGGCGAGCATCTTGTGCAGGGTCGCGTGATCGGCCAACTTCTCCATCTCCGGCGGCACCGGGACCTCCGGCAGCTGATCGTTCGCCAGCATTTCCTTACGGCGTCGACCGGACCTCAAATGCATCAGAGCCACATGCCGGGTGATCGCGTAGATCCACGGACGAACCGGACGCGGAGGGGTGTAGGTTTGACGCGCCCGATGGATCTGGAGGAAGGTCTCCTGGAGCAGATCCTCGGCCACTGTGGCATTGCGCACAAAGGTCCAGAGGTACCGAAGCAGGGGTTGTTTGAGGGCGGCGTAGAGCCCTTCAAAATCATCCATCTTGCCTTTCTGATAGCCGATCATGAACGCGATCAGGCGTTCTTCCTCGGCTTTTCGATCGACTCCCATGGATGCATTTGCCCTTCGTTTTAAAATTGTTACGCGCTGTGCCGGACGCATTATAGCGTGATTGAGGATATCGAGGCCAATGTAGCATGTGTGTCGTGACGACTCGTGCTCTCGTCGACTGGTATCGGACCTGCGCCCGTGATCTGCCCTGGCGCTCCGAGCCCCGCGATCCGTACCTCGTGCTGGTCAGCGAGATCATGCTGCAGCAGACTCAGGTCGATCGGGTGGCGCCTCGGTTTGCGAGCTTCGTCGAACGCTTTCCAACATTTGCGGATCTCGCTGCAGCGACCGAGGACGAGGTTCTCACCGCCTGGTCGGGGCTCGGATATTACCGTCGGGGCCGAAATCTCCACCGCTTGGCGCGTGAGGTCGCCGCAGGTGCCGGGTACCTACCGAGGATGGCCTCCGATCTCGAACGATTGCCGGGAATCGGTCCCTACACCGCGGCCGCGGTCGCCTCGCTGGCATTCGGCGAGGCGGTGCCGGTGCTCGACGGGAATGTCATGCGGGTTGGCGCCAGGGTGCTCGCGATGGAGACCGATCCGCGTTCGGCCGCGGGCCGCCGCCGGCTCGAGACCTGGGTCGTCGGTCTGATGGAGGGCGCGCCCCCGGGTCAGGTCAACGAGGCGCTGATGGAGCTTGGCGCCGTGGTGTGCAGACCCGTCGATCCCGATTGCGCCGTTTGCCCTTTCGCCGATCGCTGCGGGGCGAAGGCCGAGGGGCGACCGGAAGCCTACCCGCCGCCGCGACGTCGCAGGGCTCAGGTAGCGCTCCGGTGGGTCGCGGCGTGCTGTGTCGATCGCGAAGGGGCATGGTTGTTGCGGCGGATCGACGAGGGTCCAATTCTTCGAGGTCTGTGGCTGCCCCCGCTGGCGGAGCTGGAGGATCGTGCCGATCCCGTTGACCAGGCGAGGCGTCTTCTCCCAGATGCGAAAAGCCGTTTCCTCACCGCTGGACCGGCCATTCGCCACCACATCACCCACCGGAAGATCGACGTTGTCCCGGTGCGGATCGAGGTCGGTTGTTTCGATCCACCCTCCGAGAGCTGGCGATGGGTGGATCCTCGAAGCCCGGGTGTTCCGACCTCGTCATTGCTCGGCAAGCTCGTCGAACGCTTCCCGTGAGGTGCCAGGCACCTCCGCTGCACCTTTCGGTGG
>JAIVTZ010000522.1:0-3359 GCA_049188105.1 Deltaproteobacteria bacterium
CAATCAGCCTCGAATGCCATCTATCACTCCTACCTCTCGGAAAGTCGCGGTGGGCGTAGCCCAACGTGGCTTTCCGAGGGCTGGGTGGGCGGGGGGTGGGGGCGGGGAAAATGGAGTTCGAGGGCGTCCGCCCCGCTCGAATGTAGCCCGCCGGCGCGCCGAAGGCGCGCAGCGTTGGAGGCCGATGGCTCCGACGAGAGCTTGCTCTCGGAGGAGACCTTGGCCTCCAACGCGTGGCCGCGGTCGAAGACTGCGGACGGCGGGCGGGCACGGAGACGGGCACGGGCAGGGGCACGGGCACGGGCACGGGGGGAGTACGGATACAATGAGATCGATGTCGATGCAGCGGATCGGACGCTACGAGATCGAAAAGACGCTTGGCCGCGGCGCCATGGGGGTGGTCTACCTCGCCCGCGATCCGCTCATCGACCGCCGGGTCGCGCTGAAGACTCTGCGGGTCGATCTCGATGCCGAGCACGCTGAGGAGTTCCGCGAGCGTTTCGTGCGCGAAGCCCGGGCCGCCGGCAGGCTCAACCACCCGGGCATCGTCACCGTCCACGATGTGGGCGAGGACCCCGAGTCGGGTCTGATGTATATCGCGATGGAGTACATTCAGGGCCGCGATCTCAAGCAGCTCCTCGCATCCGGACACCACTTCCCGCCCTCCGAGGTCGCGCGGATCGCCGCCGACGTCGCCGTCGCCCTCGACTACGCCCACTCGTTGGGGGTCGTCCATCGCGACATCAAGCCGGCAAACATCATCCTCGCGGAAAATGGCTCGGCCAAGATCACCGACTTCGGAATCGCCCGTCTCGAAACCTCCAACCTGACCGTCGACGGCCAGTTCATCGGCACCCCGAACTTCATGTCGCCGGAGCAGATCACCGGCAAAAAGGTCGACGGCAGGTCCGACATCTTCTCGCTCGGCGTGGTGCTCTTCACCCTGCTCACCGGGCAACGGCCCTTCGCGGGCGACACGATGCACGAGGTCACCCTCCGCATCGTCCAGGAGCCGAGCCCGATCCCCTCCACCCTGAGCATGGACATCCCGGCGGCCCTCAACCCGATCGTCCTCAAGTGTCTCGAGAAGAACCCCGAGCGCCGCTTCCAGACCGGCGGCGAGCTGGCACAGGTGCTCAGGGCGGTGACCCGGTCGCTCGTGCAGCGGGCGCCCGGTGATGCCGGCAGCACCGGTGGGTACCAGCCGGACCTGGCAACTCGAATGCACGCTGAGACGCCCCCGGTTGTACAGCCGCCATCTGGTCGCGCAGCCATTGTGGCAGGGGTTCGACGGTGGGGGAGGGGGCTGCGCCTTCCCGAATGGATGCGGTGGGAGGTGGAGTCGCGCTGGGCTTGGAGCATTCTCGCCCTCTCCGGTCTGCTCCTTCTCGTCTCCATCATCGGGCTGCGATCCAGAATTGACAACGGCCCCTTCCTCGGCCCGTCCGAGTCCTCAACCCGAAACCTCAACGCGGTTGTCGGCTTGCTGCAGACCGCCGGCGCCCGTCTTGGCGCCGGGGATCCAGCGCAGGCTCAGGAAGCCGTCCGCTCCGCCCTGGACCAGGTTCCCACGTCCCATGCCGGCCGCGCGCTCGCACGCGAAATTCGCGCAGCCATCGAAGCCGACCGCACCAGCGCGGCCAACCAGCGGCGCGTGGGAACGCTGGTGGCCGAAGGCCGGCAGCTGTATCGCAACGGTAAATATGGAGACGCCGGCGATCGTTTCCAGGAAGCCCTCGATCTCGACCCGATGAACGAGATCGCGACCGACTACCTCGAGCTGGCCGAGGAAAGGATGCGGACGGCCCGAGCGCGTCGTTCGCGGTCGTCGACCTCGCGCGCCTCGACCCCTGACGCGCCGGCTGTCGAGCCTGTGGCCGAAGGGCCTCCGGCCACCGGCATCGCGCGCATCACCCTCACCTTCGACTCCCCCATCAGCTCCGGCGCGGTCTCCGTCACCCTCGACGGCGAGTCTCTTGCGGACGTCCCCTTCAACTTTTCGTCGACCGGTTTTCTCGGTTTCAAACGCAAGGGCCGCGGCACCGTCAAGCGAGTGATCCTGACCCCGTCGGGCCGGCACACGGTGGGCGTCCAGCTCGTCGGGTCCAAGCGAGGCGCCATCGGTTCGGCGAGCTTCGACCGGGATCTCGCCCCCGACAGCCACTGGACCCTGCGGGTCGATCTCCCCGACGATCGGTCCGAACTCAATTTCTTCCTCGTGAAAGCCGCGAGGTGAGCAACCTACGCCGATTGCAGCTCGAGACATCCTGGGGCGCGCTGAACCTCGTCGGGGGTTCGCGGGCCGGCGACGGCACCCTGATCCTCCTCCCCCAGCTCCATCTCGCCCTCGACGCCGGCCGCGCCCACCGCGCGCTCCCTCCCATGACCACCGTCCTCGTGAGCCACGGCCACATGGACCACCTCGGCGGCATCGCCTACTGGGCCAGCCAGCGCCACCTGCAGTCGATGGGACCCGCGCGGCTGATCGTGCCGCGCCAGATCGCGCCCGGGGTAGAGGAGCTGCTGGCCACTCACGCCCGCCTCGAGGGCGGCCGCCCGTACGACGTCGAGCTGCTGTCAGTGAGCGCGGGAGACGTCCGGCCCCTTCGCAGGGACATGGAGCTGGCGTTCTTCGCCACCGACCACTGGGTGCCCACCCTGGGCTCGCGACTCGTGTGGCGGCGTCACCATCTCCTGCCGGCGCTTGCAGATCTCCCCGGCGAGGAGATCGCCCGCCGCCGCCGCGCCGGAGAGATCGTCACCGAAGAGACCGCGACTGATCTCCTCGCCTACTGCGCCGACTCCGGCCCCGGCATCTTCGAAGCCGGACCGGAGGTTCTGTCGTCGGAGGTGCTGCTCATCGAGTGCTCGTTTTATCGCCCCGTGGACCGGGAGCGAGCCGCGCAGTACGGCCACACGCACATCGAGGACCTCCTGCCGCAGGTCGGGCGTCTGGGGTGCCGCCACCTGGTGATGCTCCACCCGTCGCGGCGCCACCGGCTGCGCGAGGTCGAACGAATCCTCGACGAACGCCTCAAACCCCTCCTCGACTGCAACCTCCACCACCTCATGATCGACTGGGAGTGACGGCGTTTCACCACCAAGACACCAAGAACACCAAGCCCGCCCATTCACCCGAACAACCACAGAGACACAGAGGCACAGAGAGCGCACAGAGCATCGCAAACACAAAGACACAAAGACACGAAGGCATCACAAATCCACACATCGCTTATTGCCCGCAGATAACGCAGATAACGCAGATGGACGTTCTCGAGACTCGAGCACGTGGCGAGGTCCCGGCCGTCGTCGGACGACGGCCGGAAACCGCTGGGAAGGACTCCAGTTCCGATCGCGAG
>JAIVTZ010000523.1:0-3324 GCA_049188105.1 Deltaproteobacteria bacterium
GACCGTTGGAGGAGTCGAATGGGACGACGGATAACCCGAAAGCAATTGAAAAAGGACGATGAGTTCGTCTCCGCGGCGGAGATGATCTTCCGTTGGACCGCCGATAATTGGCGCGCGTTGATCGCGGGTGTTGGCGCCGTGACCATCGTGGCCCTTCTGTGGTGGGCGGCGAGCTCGTGGATCGGGGCGCGTGCCGACGATGCATCGCTCCTCCTCAGTCAGGCGGTCGCGACATTTGAAGGCGAGGCCGACCCGGGGTCATTGGTTCCGGCAGGCGACGTGGATGCCGCCGAGGAGCAGTTTCGTCAGGTTGTCCAGAGCTATGGGCGGACCGACCAGGCTGACATGGCAAGGCTCTATTTAGCGCGGATCGCGCTCGGCCGCGGGCAAACGGATGAAGCGCGTCCGGCGCTGGTGGACTTGAGCCGTCGACACCCGGATAACGTGATCGGCCAGCTCGCGAGCTTCGATCTCATCAAGCTGCGCATCGCTTCGGGAGAGGGCGCGGAGGTGGCCGCCGAGTTGGAGACGATGGTGTCCGAACAATCCGTCGGTCTGCCGCGTGACGCCGCCCTCTATCAGCTGGGTGAGCTCCTGGCCGATGAAGGCCGGCCTGATAGCGCGCGGCCGTACTTCGAACTGCTTGTCGAGGAGTTTCCCGAGTCGCCGTATCTGGCCAACGCCCGCCAATGGCTCGCCGAGCTCGGGTAGAAGTCCGTTTGCCGATCGACCGATGAGCTTTGTCGAGGCGATTGCCGCCAAACGCGACGGTGGGAAACTCGACCGAGAGCAGATTGCAGATTTTGTGCGCGGGGCGAGCGATGGGTCGTTGCCTCCGGAGCAGTTGGCGGCGATGCTCATGGCGATCTGCTGCCGCGGCATGGGGCCCGAAGAGACGCAGTGGCTGACCGAGGCGATGCTGCACTCGGGCGAGATCTGGAATCTGGCGGCCGATCGACCCGATGCGGTGGACAAGCACTCCACAGGCGGCGTCGGAGACACGGTTTCGTTGATCCTCGCCCCGCTGCTCGCCGCGGTCGGCGTGCCGGTGGCCATGATGGCCGGCCGCGGTCTCGGGCACTCGCAGGGAACCCTCGACAAGCTCGACGCGATCCCGGGTTGGGACTCCAGCCGAAACCGCTCCGAGACTCTGGATCTCATCGACGCATGCGGCGCCGCGATCGTCGCCCAGACCGAGGAGGTGGCGCCGGCCGATCGCACGCTCTACGCGCTGCGCGACGTTACGGCGACGGTGCCCTCGCTGCCCCTGATCGTGGGCTCGATCATGTCGAAGAAGCTGGCTCTCGGGGCGGGGACGCTGATCCTCGACGTCAAATGGGGCAGCGGCGCCTTCCGAAAGACTGTGGACGAGGCGCGCGAGCTGGCGGCGGCTCTCCGTCAGGTGGCAATCGACACCGGAGTCAAGGCCCAGGCCCTGATCACCGACATGAACCAGCCCCTCGGGCCCGCTCTCGGGACCGCTTGCGAAGTGCGCGAAGCTCTCGCGGTGCTTGCCGGCGGCGGCGACCCCCGGCTGCGCGAGGTCAGCCTTCGCCTCTGCCGGGAGGCGATGGTCCTCAGGGACTGGACGCCCGCGGAGGCGGGTGCAGCGTTGACGACAGCGTTGGAGAATGGCTCGGCAGCCCAGGCCTGGGAGAGGATGGTCACAGCCCACGGCGGTGACCCGGACCCGGCTCTCCTCGCCCGGCCGACGACCACGATCGAGGTGGCTGCCAACGGTGAGGGAATTGTGGCCTCGTGTGACGGCGAGGAGCTGGGCCGGGTGGCGGCCGAGGTCGGCGCGGGCCGGCGGCGGGTGGACGAAGATCTCGCCCACGGCGCCGGCATCCTGGTCCATGCGCGTATCGGCGATCGGGTGGAGATGGGCCAGCCCCTGGCAACCCTGGCGATCGGCGACCGCGAGGTGGACGAGCGGCGGCTGGTCGAGAAAATCCGTGGCGCCTTCGTTATCGGAGACGAACCGGTCGAACCACCGCAGTTGATTCTCGGTACCGTCGATGACATCGCAGAGTGATCAGTCATCAGTGATCAGTTATCGGTACGCAGTCCGATCACTGATCACTGATCACTCGATCACTGATCACTGGCCCGGCGGGCAGCCGGGCGGTGGCTATACTTGATTCGCAAAAAGGAGGTGAGATGGCAGATCACAAACGGGCTCTGGTGACCGGTGGTGCTGGGTTTCTCGGGTCACATCTGTGTGGCAGGTTGCTGGACGAAGGGCTCGGGGTGGTCTGCATGGACAATCTCATCACCGGTTCGTTGGACAACATCGAGAGCTTCTTCGGGCGCCCGGAGTTCGTCTTCATCCAGCACGACGTGACCAACTTCATCCATGTTTCGGGCGAGCTCGACTACATCCTCCACTTCGCCTCGCCTGCGTCGCCGATCGACTACCTCAAGCTGCCCATCCAGACCCTCAAGGTGGGCTCCCTCGGCACCCACAAGGCGCTCGGTCTCGCCAAGTCCAAGGGCGCCCGTTTTCTCCTCGCCTCGACCTCCGAGGTTTACGGCGACCCGCTGGTTCATCCGCAGCCCGAGGACTACTGGGGGAATGTCAACCCGGTGGGCCCGCGCGGCGTGTACGACGAAGCGAAGAGGTTTGGTGAGGCGATCACCATGGCCTACCATCGCCACCACGGCGTCGACACCCGCATCGTCCGCATCTTCAATACCTACGGACCGAGAATGAGGGCGGGGGACGGACGGGTGGTGCCGACCTTTATCTGCCAGGCGCAGGCCGGCAAGCCGCTGACCGCCTTCGGCGACGGTTCACAGACGCGTTCCTTCTGCTTCGTTACCGATTTGATCGAGGGGATCTGGCGCCTCCTCAACTCGGACTACACCGATCCGGTGAACATCGGGAATCCGGCCGAGATGACGGTGCTCGACTTTGCCGAGGAGATCCTGCGGATCACAGGCTCGTCGTCCGAGATCGTTTTCGTGGATTTGCCGGAGGACGATCCCAAGGTACGGCAGCCGGACATCACCCTCGCGCGCAAGCTCCTCGACTGGGAGCCGCAGGTCCTGCTCGCCGACGGCCTCAAAGAGACCGTAGAGTTCTTCGCAACCTGATCCGTTTCCGGGCCGCCCGCCGTCCACGGTCTTCGACCGCGGCCACGCGTTCTCGGATAGCGTGCCCTCCGAGCGCAAGCGCTCGTCGGTCCCGCCATCCTCCAACGCTGCGCGCCTGCGGCGCGCCGGCGGGCTGCATTCGAGCGAGGCCGCATCCCCCACCCTGTATGGGATCGCGCCGATTCCGGACCTCTGGCCGCGTTTTCCTCCCTCCGCTCGGTCGGGATG
>JAIVTZ010000524.1:0-3320 GCA_049188105.1 Deltaproteobacteria bacterium
AGGTCAAGGAAGGTAAGGATTTGCGCGGAGGCGTACTCCTGTACGCCGCACAAGAAAATCCGCAGCCTGACGCCGAGATTGCCAAAAAGCGCCGTTTCCGGACGAGAACTAGCCCGCACTTCTCACCAGGTACGCATCTCAGCTCTCGAGGAGTTTCTTGATCCTCTCCGTGATCTTGATTCTCTCCTCCGCGATGTAGCGTTCGTAGTTGAGCACCTGGCCGTCCTTGACGATAAAAATGATCGGGTTGTGGCGCACGTCGCCGTAGTCGTTGAACTGGATGATGCCGGTGACCCCAGGAAACTCCCTGATCCCGAACGCCAGGACCTTGCGGATCTCGGTTGCACTGAAGGACGTGGCCTCGCCGGCGACAAAAATCGCAACCCGCATGGCGTCGAATGCATGGGCGGCGTAGATGTCGGGGTCATCATCGAACCGCTCTTGATAAGTGGCCACAAAGCTCTGCGTCGGCTGGATTTCGGATTTCATGTCGAAGGCCGGCTGGGGGAAGAACAAACCCTCAACGAGGTCGGGGTTGCTCTCGACGATGTGACCGGTGTAGAAGGCGGAGCTCGCACAGATTGGACCCTCATAGTTCTTCTTGCGAAGGAAGCGAAGAACGTCCATCGTCATATCACCGTAGGCGATGACATAGACGGATGCCGGGTGGTATGCGGCGAGGAGGTCTGCTGACTCCTGCTCCCATCCGGGCGAACCGATCACGATGCGGCCCACCACTTCACCCCCCATCGCCTGCTCGAAGACCTGCCGAAATGGGGGCTCGATGCCTCGGGCCTGAGCGGTATCCTCGGCAAAGATGAGAACCGAGGTCTTGTCTCGATCTTCGTAGAGAAAGCGCCCGGCGCGGCGCCCCTCGAGCTCATCGGATGCAAAGACCCTAAAAAACCGCCTCGAGTCCTTGGTCAAGCTGGGCGCTGAAGCCGAGGGTGAGATCGCGATCGAATCGGTCTCGTCGAGAACCGGGAGCAGGGCGCGTGCCGTGTCACTCGTGGTGCCGGCCACGAACAGTCCCGCACCTTCGCCCGCGAGCCGCTTCAGCTCGGCAGCGCCGGTCGCCGGATCGCTAGCGGTGTCGCCCCACAGCACCTGGAACCCCTCGGGGAGGTTTGCCTTCTCCTGGTCCAGGGCGAGGTCAATTCCGTTCTTCATCGACTGACCGTAGGTGCTGGCGGATCCGGTCATGGGCAGGAGCACGCCGATAACGGGCTCGCTGCCGCAAGCGGACAGCACGGAGATTGCGGCCACGACCGGCAGCATGTTTTTTGCGAACTGCAGGGGTTTCACGATGAACCTCCAGATCACGCAGGTGATCACCATCGGCATCATACAGAAACTCTCCCCCGCACACAGCGGATTCCTGATCCGCGGGGTCGGAGCTTTCGTTATGAAGGTTGTTTTTCAGACCGGTGACGACCCGCTCAAACACTTTGAAGAGCTTCACACGGATGTGTGGATGGCGCTGACCACCAAACAGCCGTAGCCCGCACTTCTCACCACCTCGCTGCGCGACGTGGTGAGAAGTGCGGGCCAATTCTCAATTCTCAGTTCTTAATTCTCAATTCCCATCCTCCCCCCCGTATCTGCCGGGTGGGTGGGGGTATTTCAAAATTGAGAATTGAGAATTGAGAATTCGGGAATCCGTCAGCCGCCTGATACCAGCTCTCCAGCGTCCTCGGGGGGTGGCGTTGGGTCGTCAAGATCGTCCCAAAATCCTTTGGGCAGAACCACCTTTTGGGTGCCGCTCCGTTTTCCGCGGCGTACCAGGTGGCCGTGTTCTGGAAAAATTTCATCGCGGTCGATGTTGGACAGCGCCTCTTTCAACTCGGCCGCTGTGCGAACCGCCATCAGCCGGTCACGGAGTCGCGCGCTGTCATGAAATCCCCTGGTGTACCACCCTGCGTGTTTCCGAAAGCTGAGCATGCCGGGGCGTTCCCCGTACCAATCGACCAACATCGAGGCATGTTCGATCATGATCTCCGCGACCTCGCCGAATGTGGGCGGGGTCTGCTGCTCACGGCCCTCAAAGGCATCCGCAAGGTCGCGGAACAGCCACGGCCGGCCGAGGCAGCCGCGGCCCACAGCGACCCCGTCGCAGCCCGTCTCCTCGACCATGCGCAGCGCGTCCTCGGCGACCCAGATATCACCGTTGCCGATCACCGGGATCGTCTGCACCGCCCGTTTGAGCTCGCCGATGGCCTCCCACCGCGCGTGCCCGTCATACAGCTGCGCCGCGGTGCGGGCGTGCAGCGTGACCGCGGCGCACCCCTCCTCCTCGGCGATGTGTCCGGACTCGAGGTAGCTCAGATGATCGTCGTCGATTCCCATCCGGAACTTGACCGTTACCGGCACGTTTTGGGCGGCCTTCACCGCGGCGCGGATGATCGAAGCGAGCAGCCGCGGTTTGGCTGGAATCGCCGCGCCGCCTCCCTTGCGCGTGACCTTGCGTACCGGACAACCGAAGTTCAGATCGAGATGGTCGATGCAACCCTCGTCGATGAGGCGATGCACCGCTCTTGCGACCCAGACCGGGTCGATGCCGTAGAGTTGGAGGCTGCGGGGGATTTCCCCGGGCCCGAAGTCGGCGAGCTTGAGGGTTTTCTCACGGCCCTCGGCGAGTGGCCTGGCGGTGATCATCTCGCTGATCATCAAAGCCGCACCGAATTGTCGGCAGAGAGACCGAAAGGGGTAGTTGGTCACCCCGGCCATGGGCGCGAGGACGACAGGTGGCGCCAACTCAAAGCGCCCGATGCGAAGGGCCGGTATGGACGTCATCCGGACGCCCCGGCACGGAAAACGCCGCGGTGACCGCGGCGTTTCTCGACTCCCAAAATCGGCGGCACCTTCGTTACTTCAGCAGGTGCTCGAGGAAGGTCACCGTGAGGACCACCCCGAAACCGGATGCCCCCTTGGGAAGCCCGTTGTGCTCCTTCTCGTTGTACGCGACGCCCGCGATGTCAAGATGGACCCATTTCACCTTTTCGGGCACGAACTGCTCGAGGAACGTGCCGGCGGTGACGGCGCCTCCCCATCGGCTGCCGGCGTTCTTGAGGTCCGCCCAGTCGCTCTTGAGGTAGCTCAGATACTCGTCGTACAGCGGCAACGGCCACACCCGCTCGCCGACCTCCTCGCCGAGCTTGCGGAGAGTGTCGAGGAGCTCCTGGTCGTTGCCCATCATCCCGGCTGCCTCGTGACCGAGGGCCACGACGCAGGCCCCGGTGAGGGTCGCATAGTCGATGACGATGTCGGGGTTGAAGCGCGCCGAGTAATGGAGGATATCCGCAAGTATCAGGCGTCCCTCA
>JAIVTZ010000525.1:0-3318 GCA_049188105.1 Deltaproteobacteria bacterium
GCCGACCCCCGACTTGAACTTCTTGCCTGGAATCCCCAGTCGGCGTGGCGTCTTTGTCGAACCGGACGTGCCGTCTCTGACGATTTTGGGAGCACGGAGAATTGTTGCGAGCAGATGATTCTGGCCCAAATCCGTCAGAGGGGGCACTCACGGGCAATGCCGCTCCGGAGCAGGGCTTCGAGCGCCTCGATGAGGTCGTTGGTTTCTTCGAAGACCCGTGGCGTCGGCGTCTCTCGTCCGCGCGGTGGCGTCAACGACCAACTCGCCCAGCACCACACGGGCGTGCCGCTCTTGAGCGCCAGGGCGATCTCGGACAGGGTGCCGGAGCCGCCCCCGATGGCGACGCAGAGCCCGGCGGAGAGGACGTTGAATACGTTGCGTGCGCTTCCCGCCCCGGTGAACACCGGAATCTTGACCCACGGGTTCGGGTAGCCGCCCCCGGCCCTAGCATTGGGCAGGATGCCGATCGTGAGCCCGCCGGCCTCAACCGCCCCCCGGCAGGCCGCCTCCATCACCCCCGGCCCGCCGCCGGTGAGAACCCCCCAACCGGCATGGGCGGCGGTCGCCCCCACCCGCTCTGCAACGACCATTTCCTCGGCCGTGGCGTCCCCGGCGCCGAGGACCGCGAGGATGGGTAGGGGTTTCACGCCCGACTGATCGACCATCGTGCCTCCGGAGGCATGATACCGGTCTTGCAAGAAATTTCGAATTTCGAATTTCGAATTTCGAATTTGACGGCGCGATGAGAGGCGATCCGGGTCTTGAGATTGGTTGCCCGCGCTGAAACATCCGCGGTGCACGCGAGACGCGTACACCACAAACCGCCGGCGGCAACGCAGTGAGCTCAGAGGCCATGAGCCACGCGCTAGCGACGGTGCTTCGCGACAGCCGTAGGCCGTCAGCAAGGGCCCCGACAGCATCACGGAATACCTTGCAGCTCACGGTCAGCGCGGCGATGGCCCGACATTCTCCCGGCACGAGGGACCCGGCTATCCTCGCCACGCGGAGGTCTTCCAGCACCGTCGACGCACTGCAATCAGCCTCCAAGGCCATCTATCACTCCTACCTCTCGGAAAGCCTCGCCGGGCGTAGCCCGTCGTGGCTTTCCGAGGGCGGGTGGGCGGGGGGTGGGGGCGGGGAAAATGGAGGTCGACGGCCTCCGGCCCGCTCGAATGCAGCCCGCCGGCGCGCCAAAGGCGCGCAGCGTTGGAGGATGGCGGGACCGACGAGCGCTCGCGCTCGGAGGGCACGCCATCCTCCAACGCGTGGCCGCGGTCGAAGACCGCGGACGGCGGGCGGGCACGGAGACGGGCACGGGCACGGGTCGGGACCGAAAAAAAACGCCCGGGCGCGTGGCCCGGGCGTTGTCGATCGTTAATTGGCTTGATGACTACTCGAGAACAATGAGGGTCACGCGGCGGTTCTGCGCGCGGCCGGCCTTGGTCGAGTTGTCGGCGATCGGCTTGTACTCGCCGTACGATGTGGAGTTCATCCGGAACAGAGGCAGACCCGCCTCCATGTTGAGATAGTGCATGACCACATCAGCGCGCTTCTGGCCGAGCTTGAGGTTGTAGGCCTCGCTGCCGATGTTGTCGGTGTGACCCTGGATCTCGACGTACGCGTTGGCGGTCATCCCCTTGGCCTTCGCTGCGAAGGCGTCGAGAGCGGCCTTGGCCTCATCCGACAGGGCGTACCTGTCAAAGGAGAAGGTCACGTCGTTGATGGCCATGGTCTCCTCGTAGAGGAACTTGCCCTTGGCCAGCTTGTTCGCCTTCTCGGCGCGCATCAGCGCGTCCTTGGCGGTATCCGAAAGCTTGGCCACCTCGGTCTCGAGGGCGGCCTGCTTGGCAGACAGCTCCGAGATCGACTTCTGGTTCGCCTCGACCGAGTCCTGGACCTCATGAATCTTGGTATTGGTGACCTGGCCAAACGCCGAGACCTGCTCGTTGACCCACTTCTTCGTCGCACAGCCGGTCAGACCGACAGCCGCCACGAGGAGCAACACCAAAGCCGGGGAAAGGATCTTACGCATCATCCACCTCCTATAAATTTGCGGTTCTCTCTTGTAATTCTTCCAGCAAACACCGCGATACTATAACACACTCATCGAAGCAAGACGTGCTTCTGACACAATCAATCAACCATCGCCCGGCCCGGCCGAATCGCTCACCAACTGATGCACTCGGGAGCGTCGGCATCCACTTCCGCCGCACAATCGACGACGCCGTCCGCCAAACGGACCAGCACCGGGGTCTGCAGGAACCAATCGACTCCGGCGGGGAGCTCGCCCATTCGGCACTCGACGCACGCAAAGGCCTGCAGGTTCTCGGTCGGCCAGCCGTCCCGCTCCGGCACGGCGATGGCCGTGGCCGGCCAGTCGAGCGAGCCGTTGAAATAGACCTCCATCAGCTCGTGGCAGTGCTCGCAGTCCTTTCGGAAAAAGATCACATATTGTTGACCCACCTCGAGATCCACCGGCAAACCGTTGATCCACGAGGCGATCTCGAGATCACGGAAGGGACGCCCTATCCACTCCTCATAGTCGGGAAGATAGTAGCCGTCGGCCGGAAGCGCTGCCGCGCTCGCCGTGACCCTGGAGGAGTCGGTGGGGTTGTCGGCGGGCAGCGCGAATGCCACGACGACGCTCAGCAGACTCCACACGCCGGCGGCAACAACCCTCGATGTCGGCAAGAACCGGCCGAGCGCCAGTCGCGGATCCCGCCGGCCCAGAAATACCAGACCGAGAAGAAATGTGACGTCCGTCACAAGAGTGACCCAGGGATTGACCTCGACCGACCCAAAACAACCGCAGCTCTCGGCGCCGAGGGCGACGTCTCCGACGAGCACCGGCAGGAATGCTCCGAGCATGACGATCCCCGCCCAGCGCGCCAGCGGCGGCACCAGGACCATCACTCCGGCGACGATCAGCTCGACCGCGATCCCAAACCGCAGGACGAACATCAGATCCACGCCGTTGCCGCCCAACCACCTGATAAGCGCGGCCGGGAGGTGGCTGGGGCTGAGGTCGATGAGCTTGAGAACCGCCCCTGCGAACAACCACAGCGGCACCACCACCCGCGCCAGGATCACCGCGACGGTTCCCGCCGCACCCGCTGCTGCTGTTGTCGTCGCCTGATAATCCGTTCTCACAGCCACGTTCGTGCGCCTCCCTTACCCAACACGTTAGTTTTTAGTTTTGAGTTATGAGTTTTGAGTTATTCCGGGCCCGCCCAAGGAAACCGGGGGGGTTGGACGGGAACTCAAAACTAAAAACTCAAAACTAAAAACTTTTTGCTCGCTCCCCTGCTCCAGTTGTAT
>JAIVTZ010000526.1:0-3305 GCA_049188105.1 Deltaproteobacteria bacterium
CGCTTGGCATCCATCACCGCGTCGCTCACCGCGCCGGGATCCTGCTGCTTGGCTTCCGCCACGCGTTCGTACTCGCTCTTCCCCAGGTCGCGCTGCGCGGTTACCTGCTCCACGGCGGCTATCGCGGCATCGAGATTGGCGTCGAGACTCGTCACCTGTTGGCGCGCATTCACCAGGGCGGCTTTCGCGTTGATGACATTGGCCTTCGCGCTGTCGAGGTTGTCCTGGAGCATCTCCGCGCTCTGTTCGGACTGCACGAGCGCCGCCCTCAACCCATCCACAGCGGCCTGGAAAGGCGCCGGATCGATCGTGAACAGGACGTCACCCTTCTTGATCGGCTGATTGGCGGAGACTGGAACAGCCGTCACCTGGCCGGTTACCTGCGGCGCGATCTGGACGACGTACTGGGAAATCACGGCGTTCGTGGAGTAGGGCTGGAAGAGGTTCATCGCCAGCAGGATGGCGCCGATGACGACCACCCCCACAATGGCGGCGGCGGTATAGGACTTGGCGTTCGGCTCGACGAGCTTGAGCTTGAAGAACAGCAGCCAGATCAGGCCAACATAGATCAGGGTCAGAATGGCAATCATGGAGTGCCTCCTAACCGTCGGATCTGGTCCTCGAGACTTTCGACTCTCGATTCAAGGCCGGCGAGCTTCTCCGAGCCCTCGACGGCAGACTGTTCGCGGGGCCGAATGTAGGCCCAGATCAGGGCGAAAGGCCAGAGAACACCGAGCGTGATGATGCCCAGCCAGCTCGCAACGTTGATCGCTTCGGCCTGCGGGTGATTGCGGCCCTTGGCTATCTTGCCGGGCAACATCCCCAAGTACGCCAGGATGACGCCGGTCAGTGCCACGAGCACAATCATTACGACGATGGTGAGGATGTTCAACACCATTTCGTTCACCTTTCTCCGGAACCCGGGGACGCCGCGGCAGCGCGGCCGGTGGGAATCGATTCGTTCATACCAAGGCTCAGGTAGAGATTGACGCGATTGGCCAAACGCCGGTTCCTCAGGCTCAGCAGCTGACGCTGGGTCGAGACCGAGTTCTGTTGAATCAGCAGCACGTTGGTGAAGTCGATCAGCCCGACGTCGTACTGGACCAACGCCTGCCGCAGTCCACCGGCGATCTCAGTTACCGCGATCTCCTGAAACTGCTCAGCCTCTCTGAGGTACTCATCATTGCTCAGGGTGGTCTCGACCTCGTTGAAGGCTCGCAGGACGGCCTGCACGTACTGATGGAGCGCTGCCCGCTGCTGGGACGTCGCGATCTCGACATTGGCCTTCAGGTCGCCACCGGCAAAGATCGGAGCAAACAGCCCCGCAGCGAGACTCCAGAACGGATCGGGAGCACCGATCACGTCCCTCAGGTCGCTGCTCGCACTGCCGGCCGATCCGGTCAGGGCGAGGCTGGGGAGGCGCGCCGCCTGGGCCACCTGGATTGTGTAAAAGGCCGCGGCGACCCGGCGCTCGGCTGCCACCAGATCGGGCCGCTGCTCGAGAACCTCAGCCGGAATACCGGCTGCCACCGGCGGCGGAACCGCCGCCAGCTCCGTCGCCAGCTCCATCTCGGCGTCGGGATACCGCCCCAGCAGCACCTCGAGGCTGCGCACCGCCTGCTCGTAACCGGCGCGGGCCTTGCGCAGGAATTCCTCGCCGGTGGCAAGCTGGAACCGCGCCAGGTGGATGTCCATCTCCGATGTCAGACCCGCGTTGTACCTGGCTTGGGCAAGGGAGAGGTTGCGCTCGAAGAGCTCGATGTTCTGCTCCGCCAGCTCGACCTGCATTTTACTTTCGACAGCCAGGAACCATGCTTTGGCCGTCTGCGCAGCCAGCGAGAGACGGGCAAAGGCGTACTGCGAACCGGAAGCCTCGAAGTCCGCGAGCCCAGCCGCTTTCCCCGCCCGAATCCCGCCCCACAGGTCGATTTCCCAGACGACGTCGAGCGAGACGCCACTGGTGGTGATCGTGTCGCCGCCCTCGTAGCCGCCCTGCGACGAGCCGCCGGCACCGGCGCTGATGAACGGGTAGAGCCCCGCCCCGGCCTTGATGGCGGCCTGTCTCGCCACCTCCAGCTGGGCCGCGGCGGTCTGCAGGTCCTGGTTGTTCTCGAGCGCCTCGGCGACGATCGCCTCGAGCCGTGGGTCTCCGAAATCAGCCAGCCAGCCGGCAGGCAGGTCTTGGGCCTTCGCCTCAGATTGCGAGACCCACGCATCCGGAACCTCGATGCTCGGAGGCATCACCGGCTCGGACGGTTGCCGAACAGTACAGCCAAAGCCGAGGACCAATGCTCCGGCGGCGAGCGCCCCCAGGGAGCGGGTCACAAACACCCGCCGAGACTGCGCGACTCGCATCAAATCCCGCCTCCCTTTCCGTTCTCATCCACCCTAGTTCGACTCAAGCTCTGTCACCTCATCGTCCCCTGGGGCGTCGACCACCTCGTAGAACGGGTTGCCGTTCTCGTCCTCGACTTGTTCGAAGAACACCATGTCGAATTGGTGGTAGGTCACCCCGTCGTAATCGATCTCGGTGGCCCCGTCGGGAAGCGCATCTGCCTGGGCCCCGAGCTCCGGTTCACCGTTGACATAGCCGGTCGCGCCGTTCTCGTCGTACGCGACGTAGAGGTTGAAGTTGACATAGTAGTACGTTTCCCCATCGGCCTCGAAGCTCGGCGAGCCCGCCGGGATGGAGTCGATCTCTTCCGGCGGTGGCTGGGGCTCCACCACGTAGACCGTCTGACCCGCATCGTTGGTGGACTTGGAGAAGTACGACCGATCGAACTGATAGAGCGTGGCCTCTCCCTCATCGTCGTGGGCGACGGCGTCGTCCGGAATCGTACTCACCTCAGCGCCCACCGGCGGGTCGACCACCACATAGCCGCCACCGGAAGGCTGCCAGAAACCCCAATCGGCGTAGGTGTAGGTCTCACCCTCGAATGTGATCGTCTCGCCTCCTTCCGGCAAGGCGTCGGCCTGGTAGCCAACCGGAGGCGCGGTGAGCACGTGGCCCTCTTCGCCTTCGTACATGACCGGCCGGTACCACGGGTTGTAGTGCACGTAGGAGGTGCCGTAGACCACGTAGGTGGTCGATGAGGACGAATTGGCGATGGCAACGAACGTGGCTGTCCGAATGATGAACCGACCTACCCAGAAGCCACCATACCAACGGCGGTGGTGGTGGTAGCGATGGTGGCTCCACCCGCCTCCACGCCAGCGACGTGAGTGGTGAACTCGTCGGCTCCGGTGGTGCCGCCCACGGCGGGCTGTCGAGGTGCGTCGGGGCGAAGAACGGCGTCCACCCGCCC
>JAIVTZ010000527.1:0-3301 GCA_049188105.1 Deltaproteobacteria bacterium
GGTCCATGCTGAACAGCCGGTCCGTCGCCACCGCGTAGCCCTGGGCCTCGTAGACGTCATACAGCGACCCGCCCTCGATGAACCAGATGCCCTGGGCGTCTCGGGTGGTGGTCACCGGGTCGTCGGCGAGAGCCGCCATGGCGTTCACCGGCGCCACGCGCGCGGTCATCGGCTCGAGGACCTGACCGGAGGCGACAACCGCCACCGCCAGGATCAATAGAGTGAGCTTGAGACTGGATGGACGCATATCAATCCCCTTTCGCTTATCGGCGAAGTCTCGGCCGAGGCGAAGACGAGCTGCGGCTCCGACTTCATCATAGTCAATACTGCGCACGACTATAACCCGGCCGATGGCCGCTGTAAATCAAAACAGCAGGGGCTGAGTTATGAGATTTGAGTTATGAGATTTGAGTTGCCATCCATCCCCCCACCGGAATCGGGTGGGTCGGGGATAACTCAAAACTAAAAACTAAAAACTAAAAACTTGCGATGTTCGTGCGAGCCTCACGGGCTCGCGAGTCAGACGCCTCAGGTGAAGCCGCTGGAGCAGCTCGGCGCGGGGCCACCGGCGGATGTTCCGGCGGAGGTGCTGGCGAAGCTCGACAGCAGGCGTTCGAGGTTCTCGCTCTTGCACTTCGGGCAGCGCAACCCGTCCGTGCTCGCGCCGATACTCTGCAGACGCGAGAATGTGTTACCGCATTCGGTGCATTTGTACTCGTAGATTGGCATGATTCGTTCCTCTGATTAACCCGGTCTTCTCACCGGGTGTCTGCTGCGGGCGGCGCATGGCAGCCATCTGTCGTGCTTTTCGCAAATCCTGCTCCTCGACGTAGTACAACTATGCCTGCGTCGCCCGATTCGCGAAAAACCCAACATCTGCCTACCCTTCGCCGCCCTCGCTACGAAACCCGGTGAGAAGACCGGGTTGGCGGCTCAGCGTTGCCTGGCCTCGGCCTCTTCCATTTGCAGCCGGCCCTCGACGATGGTCTGGTGCTCGGTTTCGATACGCAGCTCGAGCGAGTCGCAGACGTTGCGGCAGATGGTGAAGACACCCTCGTCGATGATCCGGTAGAACACGTTGAGGCCGGAGCGGCGGCAGTCGACCAGACCGGCCCGCTTGAGCACCGAAAGGTGTTTCGAGACATTTGCCTGGCTGCCGCCCACCACGCCGAGGATGTCCGAGACGCACCGCTCCTGGGTGTGAATGCAGTGCAGGATCTTCAAGCGCGTCGGGTCGGCCATAGCTTTGAGGACCTCGGCTATTCTGGCCAGGAGCTCGTCTGATGCGATCATGTTCCTCCCCGTATAGTCCTATCGCCCACTGGTAATATATTCCTCTTTGTAATGAAGGTCAAACTCATCGCAAGACACCGAATGAAATCTCTACCCGACAGGGTTGTTCCTGACCCGCTCTCCCAAGAAACTCGGGAGTCTTTAAGGAGAGCGGGTTACGCGGATTTGGCATGCGATCGAGCGCCGACTTGTCACGGCGTAGCCCGCAGGGCGAAGCCGGAAGGCGCGATAGATTCATAGCCTGGGGCGTCAGCCCCAGGCTATGAATCTGTCGCCGCTTCGCGGCTTGACGGACTGGCGGCCTGTCCCATTTTGGGGGCTGACGCCCCAGGCTATGAATATGACGCCGCTTCGCGGCTGGACATATGCCGCCCCCGTTACCAAACTCGGTGAGAAGAGCGGGCTACGGTGCTACGCTACGGGCTGCCGGACCCGGAGGTGAACATGCCGACGATATTCGAACGTATCGTTGCGGGCGAGATCCCGTGCCACAAGATCTGGGAGGACGAGGATCACCTGGCCTTTCTCGACATCAACCCCAGGGTCGAGGGACACACCCTGGTGATCCCCAAGAAACCCTGGTTCGAGGTCTTCGCAATGGACGAGGACCCGTACATCGCCCTGTGGTCCGCCGCGCAGACCGTGGCCCGGCACCTCCAGCAACGCACCGGATGCGCGCGGGTCGTGATCGTCGTCCTCGGCTACGAGGTCGAGCACGTCCACATCCACCTCCTGCCCACCAACCACCTCGAGGATTTCCCCTTCCCACCCGTGGATCAGGCGGCCCTCGCGCGAATCGAGGAAACTGCCGAATTGCTGAGGACTTGACCGAAACCGGTCGGGAGGGACAGAATACCCGGGCGCCGGAGTGGCGGAATGGCAGACGCAGAGGACTCAAAATCCTCCGATGGCAACATCATGCGGGTTCGACTCCCGCCTCCGGCACCAATTCAGCGGTTTCCACGTGGAGCGTGGAAACCGCTGAATTGAATCAGCCCGCTCTTCTCACCGGGTTTCGTAGCGAGGGCGGCGAAGCGCAAGTATCCGCTGGGTTTGTCGCGAATCGGGCGACGCAGTCGTAGTTGCGCTACGTCGAGGAGCACGATTTGCGACAAGCACGGCGGGACGCAGCGATTCGCCGTCCGCAGTAGACACCCGGTGAGAAGAGCGGGTTAGTTCGGCCGGTAACCGTCAGTCTCGCTGAGCCTCGACCGCAGCTCGGCGGCCCGCTGGTTGTGTTTTTCTGCTTTTCCATACTCCCCTTCGAGCGCCGCGAGCCGGGCCAGAGCATCGTGGACCTCAGGCTCTTTGCCGTACCACCAGCGCGCCCGACGAAGATATCGGCGAGCCTCTTCCAGGTTGTCTCGAAGCATCTCGGCATCGGCCATGGCAATGAGGGTGAACGGATTCCGCGTCTCCTCGGCAGCAGCCAGTAGGGCGGTTCGCGCCTCCTCGAAGCGGCCCTGCGCCTGGTACATCTTTGACAGGTTGATCAGCGCCGATGAGTTTCCGGGTTCGGCGATCAACGCCCGCTGGTAGGCGTCGAAGGCCGCATCCTCGTGACCGAGGCGTCCATACGTGACCCCCAGGTTGACCCATGCCGGCGCCCAATCGGGCGCGAGAATGGTCGCGATCTCGAGGTTTCTCACGGCATCGTCGTAATTGCGCCGGCGAATCGCCAGCCCGCCGATGTTGGTGTGGTAGATCGCTGACGCCGTCAGGTCGTCGATCACGCGACGGCTCAGGTAGGGTGTGGTCGTGGTGACGTAGAAGTCGTACATGAAGACCTTGGTCGGCGAGCGATAGCCCGCCACCACGTGGCGGTTCACGACTATCAGGTCGTCGTCTCTCTCGACCCCCGGTTGACGCTTGACGGAGACGAGGAAGGTCGGGAGCCCGAGGCTGCGCGACATGCCCACGAAGAGCGCGGTGAAGGACATGCAGTTGCCGTGGCGGGCCGCGAAGGCCTCCTCCGCGGTCAGCGTACCCATCCCCTCGTATTCGAACT
>JAIVTZ010000528.1:0-3261 GCA_049188105.1 Deltaproteobacteria bacterium
GTATTAGCTCGGATTATCGCGGCGACCACCCGGGGATTTTTGAATATCGGGCAAGCAGGATGCACCGAGGCGTCAATTCCGGAACCTGGGTAGAGGATCGGTAGAAAGCTGCGATGACCTAATACCTAACAGCTAATACCTAATACCCAGCTTGACTCGGGCAAGCCCGAGTCAAGCTTCCGCGCTCGCGTCCGTCGCAGCCGGGCGGCCGGCGAGCTCCCGATCAATCATCAGTAGACCATGGGGGCTTCCCTCCACCATCTTGACCTGATGGAAGAGGGTGTCCGCCGTAGCCTCTTCCTCAACCTGCTCATTCACGTACCAGTGCATCATGACCGTCGTCGCGTGGTCGTTCTCGCCGTTGGCCAGATCGACGATGTCGTTAATGCGCTGGCTGATGAACTGCTCGTGTTTGAGGACCGCTTCGACCGCAGCCGACGGAGAGTCCCACACTCTCTGTGGTTCGTCGAGCGCCATCAGCTGCACCGTGCCTCCGCGCCCGATGAGGTAGTCGAAGAGCTTCATCGCGTGTCCGAACTCCTCTTGAGCCTGGATTCGCATCCAGTGGGAAAAACCATCGAGGTGATGTGATGTGAAGTACGCCGCTACCGACAGATAGAGGTAAAAGGAGAAGAACTCGGCGTGGATCTGCTCGTTCAGAGCCCGCTCGACCTTTGCATTCATGATCGTCACTTCCTTTGGTTGGTGTTCTCGTCGGGGCGACGCCCCGGCGCCGTCGCGCGCATCAGTATAACGTTTCTCGCACCGCGTTCATTTCTAGTCCAAGATCGAAGCGGGGTCGATCCACGGCCGGATGTTGTTGTAGGTCTGTGGCGTGCCCCAAAGAACGCCCGCAGATACATCATCAGGCAAAGGGCGCCCCGTGATCCAGACGAGAATCGCCGCCATGGCGGCACAGATCACGAGGGCAATCACACCCGAAGCCGACGGTCTCTCAAGCGGACGCACATACGGCGCCGGGTAGCGTAACCATGCCAGGAGAACAGCGGCACATACAGGCACGGCGATCGCAATGGCGGCTTCGAATGGCACCGAGGATCGGATGAACGACCCAAGTCCGACCCACGCCACGACCGGCGCGCCGAGGTGGATGACAACCAGGGCAACCCGATAGGCGCGGCCGGTGTTCTTCTGTCGTCTTCGAGCCAGCTCGAGGAGTCGGAGGGCGGGGAGGAGCCCGAGGCCTGCCGCAAGCACCGGCGCCAGCCACACAAAATGTGTCGACAGGCCGTGAAGGCCGAGCCAGTGTGCAAGGTGACCGTCGCCCTTCTCGAGCAGGGGCAGCCATGCCACCGCGACTACTGCTGCGCCCCATGCCACCTGAACCACCGAGATCTCGACGATCAACGAGTTCGCGCGCGGAAGCAGGGGGATGACCGTGGCGGCCACGATCAACGGCACTATCAGCGAGCCCAGCCAGTATCCTCCGGCGCTGGGCAGCGACGCGAAGTTGAGGACCGGCTGGTTGACCAGCGCCCACACCTGGCGATCGAGTGGCAGACTGGCGCCGATCCACTGGCACCCGCCGACCATCGCGCCCAGGCCCTGGCCGAGAATCGCAACGACCAGAGCCAGCGGGAACGCCGCAATCGCAGCAGTCCAGGAAATAGCAACTACGGATGGCGATCCGATTTCGGGTTCGGTTTGCATCGGCCGGCATGCTACCATGACGCCCGCCATGAAGGTGCAAGACGCCTGTCTACAGTGTTTTCTCTGCCTCCTGATGGTGGGCATGGGGGTTGTCCGTCCGCTGGCTGCACAGGCGTTGTATTCAGAACGGCTCGGCAACGGAACCGAGCTCCTGGTGATTGCCGAGCCGCTGGCAGATGTCACGACGGTGGTGTGGCCGGCGATGGACGACGAAAACGATTCGTCGCGGGCGCTCACCAGCGGCGACCTGACCCTGATCGCCGACCTCGAGGCTGCGCTTGCCGGGGAGGCGGACGACCCCGCACCATCGGTGTTGATCGTCGTAGGTGGCGCCCGGGTTGCCGAGCTTCGCGGTGTGTTGGATCGGGTGCTCGCGGACCGGTCCCCGGCCCCACGTTCGCGTCCGGCCCCCAAAACCGAGGTTGAGGGACGTTTCGAGCGCCGTCTCGGCAGACCCGGGAGTGACGCCGAGATTCGTCTCGAGGTGCATCTGCCTCCACCCGCGGATCCTTCTCGAAGCACGGTGGAGGTCCTCTGGAGTCTTCTGCCGGAGCTCCTGGGTGAGGAGTTGAAGGGTGTTCGCACCAGGACTGAACACAACATGGGATTGCTGGAGGCGCGCACCGATTCCGAGCTGGCGGACATTGCTCTGCGCCGATTGCGGCTGGGGTTGGCCCGCATCGCCGAGGCTCCCAGCCTACGGCCCGAGCGGGTCGACGCGGCCGCCCGTAGGTTGTTGGTGCAACGGCGCGCTTTTCTCGAGCGTCATCCGGACGCGGGCCGGTTTCTCCTGGAGCTGTGGATCGAGGGCGGCACCGATGCGGTGCGCGAGTTTCTCTTTGCAGTCGAGGGCGTGACCCTCAGCAAGGTCCAGGCCGCGGCAGAGCAGTGGCTCCCCCAGCATCCCGGCAACATTGTGATCGTGCTTCCACCTAGAACCTATCGACCGCGGTTTGCCGCACCGCCGCAGATGGTGCATCTTGACAGCGGCCTGACGGCCGCCGTCCTCGAGCGGACCGGGGCCTCGCTGGCGACCCTCTGCATGCGGCCCGTTGTCGTCCCGGATCTCGACTATGAGCTGGCGGCGACGGTCCTCTCTCGGCTGGCGCGGGAGCTTCGCGATGACCAGGAGCGACCGGGCTGGATTTGGGTGAATGCTGATCCCCCCCAGCTCGAGCTGGCGCTGCCTGCCAGTGATTTCGCGCAGCTGGGGGAGGTGCTGGAGGCAGCCCTGGGGCGGGTGGCTGATGATCAAAAACCGGTGATGGCCAAAGGCGGTAGCGCGCGACGCCGGGCGTTGCGTCTGATGGCTGGTTTTCTCGGGGTCGCGGAAGGGACCCAACTGTCGCCGGCCAGCCTGTTCAGACCCGGAAACCTTGCGCTCGGCGTGGTTGCGGAGGATGGTGAAACCGCAACCGACGCGCTGCACAAATTTTGGTCGTCGGAGGATCTGCCGCAGGTCGTAGCGACGACAAGGTTGGTTGATCCGGTGCCGAGGACCCGCGAGGCGGCGGCCGGTGGAGAATCGGCAATGGTGGTTGGTCTGGAGCTCGGCGCCGCCGGTGACGAAATCGTCACCCGGGTTGTGGC
>JAIVTZ010000529.1:0-3242 GCA_049188105.1 Deltaproteobacteria bacterium
GAAACCCAGCGGATACTTGCGCTTCGCCACCCTCGCCACGAAACCCGGTGAGATAAGCGGGCTAATGGTGACTCACCAGGGAAGCACAATGTGCAAGGTGAGTTCGGCGAACTGGTCCGAACTCCGGGCGAGGCTGGGATCCTGTATCGGGGGACGCTCGATCGAACCCAGAGTCAGACTCCCGCTCAGCGTCTTCGAAAACTGCATGCCAAACAAGAGAAAGTGATCCAAATTGGTGTCATCGACCGGTTCAAAATCGCGAAACAGCGACAGCGTGTATTTCATCCAGAACCGCGAGCCCCACACGTAGAGGAAACCGAGCTCGAGATTCGCGGTGCTGATATCGTCGGCCGCCGAAGCCTCCCGGAACGAGTGCAGGTATTGCAGACTCGGTAGGATCGAGAAGCGCTCGCCGATAAGGAAGACCCAACCCAGGGTCGGGATCGCGATCCAACGGTCGGCACCGGTACCCTTGGCCGCATCGCCCGTGGGGACGATCAGCCCGAACCCCATCCCGAGGGTCTTGGGAACCCACGCGTTTGCAGTCAGCGTCGCAGAGGGGACCCATGAGTACTGTAATCGCGTGTCTCCGACTCCGCTGCCGTTGGCGTTGCTGAGATTCGAACCCACGAGCAGTACCGTGGCGGCGAACGCATGATGATCCAGCGGGACCCAGCTGTAGCTCAAGGACCCGATAACACTGTCACCTTCCGCGGCGTCATACCACTGGACCCCAAAATCCACTCGATGCCTGGGTGAGCTCGGTTGCCCGCTTGCCGTCGATCCCTCATCGGCCACCGCATCGCTCACGAGAAGGAACGAAACGACTGCGCAACCAAGCCAGGAGGCAGTCTTGGATCCTTGGAAGCGTCTACCGAAGAAACCCATGGCTCATTCTCTATGAAAGCCGCCTGAAATGACAACTCTTCGTCAGGACGTGACACCACCGGCACAGATGCCGGATACCGGATGCCAGATACCAGATCGACCCACTCATCCCTTGACATTGAAATGGCATCTGGTATCCGGTATCTGGCATCCGGACTGGTGTAGAGTCACTGGGAATGCCCGAGAAGAGGTTGAACTGATGCGACGAAAGCGGAAGCTGCTGGTCGTCTCTCTGGTCGTTGGGCTGCCGGTGCTGGTGGTCACGACCGTCCTTCTCTACCTCAACTTCGCCGACCTCAGCGGCTGGCGGGACACCGTTGCCACCTTGGTCTCTGATGCAATCGGCCGCGAGCTGAAGATCAACGGTGAGTTCGCCCCGGAATTCGGCCTTAGCACCCATCTTGTCGCAACCAACATCACACTTGCCAACCCGGCGTGGAGTGATGACCCGCACATGGTGTCGGTGGATCGTCTGGTCGGCGACGTCGATCTTCTATCGCTGGTCTTCGGTCCGATCACGATCAGCGACGTGGAGATCACAGGTGCACGGGTGCTCTTCGAAGTCGACACCGAAGGCCGTTTCAACTGGGTCTTCGAGACCGGCGGATCCGGGGAGGGCGACGGCGGCGATGTGGAATTGGCCATCAGCCACGCGTTGGTCAAAGACCTTCAGTTGGTCTACGCGCCGCCCCGGGACCAAGCTCTCCAGGCGGCGATCGCCCGCCTCGAGAGCACCGCCGATGAGAAGGGAATGCTCGACCTCGATCTCGTCGGCAGTATCGGAGGGACACCGGTCGAGATTTCGGGTCGGCTGGGTACGTTTATCGGCTTGATCAACGCGGCCGCCGTCGACCACGATCTCGCCGGACATTTGGGCGAGATCGAGTTCAAGAGCTCGGGGCGTATCGCAGACCTGACGACCCTCAACGGTGCTGATCTCGTTGCAGAGGTTCGTGGGGATGACCTGGACGCGGCCGGCGAGATATTTGGTTTGCGCGGAATCGGTTCCGGTCCGTTCACGGTCACTGCGGGAGTGTCCCCGAGCGCCGAAGGCTTCGACCTCGATCTCGATGCCGCAGCCGGCGGAATCAACGCCGAAGTCACTGGAACAGTCGACGTGCTCCTCGATCCCCAAATCCTCGATCTCAGTGTCTCGGCGTCGGGGCCGAGCATCCGCTCCGTCGGCGCCCTCACCGGTGTGGCGGATCTCCCGGACGAAGCGTTTTCGGTGTCGGGGGGTGTTCGCTGGGAGGGGTTCCCGGTCACCTTCAGACAGGTCGAAATCACGGTCGGCAACAACACGCTGTCCGCCGACGGGGTGCTCGGGGCCCTGCCGGCCATGATGGGCACCGATTTTTCCATCCACGGTCAGGGTCCGGACATCTCCGCCATCGGCGCCATCGCCGGTATCAGACTTCCGAGAACCCAGTACTCCGTCAGCGGCCGCATCGTCCGCGTGGAGGGCGGCCTCGAGGTCAGTGATGTCACCGCACGGGTGGGTGACACCACCGCGACGGTCCGGGGCACCGTGGGCGACCCTCCCGCGTACACCGGAACCGATCTCCGTCTCCACGCCAAGGGTTCGAGTCTCGCGGTTTTCACGGATCTCGCGGGAACCCCGCTGCCTGCCGAGCCCTTCGAAGTCGAAGGGCGCTTCAGCGAGGGCGAGGACGCGATCATCCTCGAAGGGGTGCGCGCCCACCTCGGTCGCACCACGCTGCGGGTCGACGGACAGGTGAAGACGGAAAAAGGTTTCTCCGGCACCTCTCTGCGGATCCGGGCGCAAGGACCCGATGCCGCTCGGATGGCCGGGCTGGCGGAGATCAGCGGGGTTCCCGCGGAAGCCTGGTCCATCGACGGCGGGCTAGAGATCCTCGATTCGGCATACCGCGTGAAGGGCATGACGGCCACCCTCGGGAGCCTCACGGTCCACGCCGACGGTCGCGTGGTCGCCACGAGCGATTTTGTCGGCACCGATCTCCAGCTCCACATCGAGGACTCAGATCTTTCGCACCCGGCCTCGATCGCTGGATTGCCCGGTCTTCCCTCGCAACCGCTCCGCATCGACGGCCGGCTGCGGGTGGTCGGCGCAGGGTATCGCCTCGATGGCGTCACGGCCTCGGTGGGTGACATCGACGTCGAGATCGCGGGTCTGATCGGCGCCGCGCCGAACCTCGACGGCACCCAGGTGCACGCGAGAGCTCGTGGCCCCCGGTTATCGTCCCTCGAACCGTATCTCCAACAGCCCGGGCTGCCGCCGGCGCCGTTCTCGGTCGCGGGAGATCTTCGCGTGACCGGAGGGGCCTACGAGCTCGACACCCTGGTCGCCGAGGTCGACCGCAACCGTGTCGCCG
>JAIVTZ010000530.1:0-3238 GCA_049188105.1 Deltaproteobacteria bacterium
ACTTGGTGCCGGCGATGTCGGCGTGCGCCATCAGCCCCTTGTCGGTGATCTGGTAGATCGCCAGGCCGTTGACGAAGTCGGTCTTGACCTCGGCGGCGTGGGTGCCCGCCGACGCGGTGGCGCCGGCATCCGCCTGCCAACCCTTGTCCACGAAATTCTTGAAGGTCTTCGGATCCTGGAAGAGGAAGATCACCTGGTACTTGTTGATGCCGAGGCCGATGCCGACGCCGGCGGTGCCCATCTTCATATAGGTCTTCTCACCGGTCTCCTTGACCACCGCGACGCCGTTGCCGCCGCCTCCGGAGAAACCGAGGGCGAGCTTGAGGTTGTCGAAGGCCGCCCACCCGTACGATCTCTCGTAGAGGTC
Source organism: Deltaproteobacteria bacterium (assembly GCA_049188105.1). Taxonomy (GTDB): domain Bacteria; phylum Acidobacteriota; class Thermoanaerobaculia; order Thermoanaerobaculales; family Sulfomarinibacteraceae; genus Sulfomarinibacter. The sequence goes on from JAIVTZ010000530.1 coordinate 368, forward strand.
CTTGGCCTTGGGGTTGTCGGCGAAGAGCTCGCTCAGCGCCTCTTTCGCGGTCTCATTGATCTTCATCGCCTTCGAATCCTGCTTCATTGACCTCCAGTCCTCCTCGGCTGCGACCGGGGTGGCCGGCAGCGTCAGGGCGGCGATGGTGAGCAGGGCTGCTGCGTAGATTGCTGGATTCCTCATTTTGATTCTCCGTTTCAATATTGATCGCGGGATGGTAGCACGGATCCAGCCTGAATTTTTTCCGGGTTTCGTAACGAGGGCTGCTAACCACCTCGCCGACTCCCGCGTATTGAGTGGTGACGACGATAAGGAGGTTCTCATGAACGAAGAAACGGTGGTAATGATCATAGTGATGCCGACCATGTTCGTGATCACGGGGTGGGCATTCAAGATGCTGCTCAATTTTATCCAGCAGCGCCAGCTCACCAAGCTCCACTTCGCGCTGCAGGACAAGCTGCTCGAGAAGCTCGGCAGCTCGCCCGAGGCGGTCGAATACCTGCACAGCGACGCCGGCGAAAAGATGTTCGCGCTGGCGAGCAAAGAGCGCACCAATCCCTACAGCCGGATCCTGACCGCCCTCCAGGCGGGGGCGGTGATCGGCTTGCTCGGCATCGGCTTTATCTTCCTGCGCGGTCAGGTCACGCAGGAGGGAGCCGAGGCGTTCACCGTGATCGGCGTCCTCGGGCTCTGCCTGGGTCTCGGCTTCCTGGCCTCGAGCGCCGCCGCCTACTTCTTCTCGAAGAGCTGGGGGCTGATCAACGGGTCGGCCGAAGAAGACGCCTGATACCGTAGGCGCAGTGGAAACATGTGGCGATGATCCCGATGGCGCTCTCTCTGCCCCGTACGGAGTTGAGCTTGCACGCGGCGGGAGCGGTGACGATGGATGAGGCGGCCTTCCGCCGCCTCTACCAGCGCACCGCGCGCCCGCTGCGCGCCTATCTGGCGCGGTGCTGTGGTGACTTCGCCCTGGCCGACGATCTGCTCCAGGAGGCCTATCTTCGGTTTCTCCGATCGAGCTTCGAGGGCGAGGACGACAATCACCGCAAGAACTACCTCTACCGGATCGCCACCAATCTGATGCGGGACCACTTTCGGCGCAAACGGCCGGAGACCGACGAGGTGCCGGAGCGGGACCTGGCGCCCGCCCACGACGCAGCCATTCACCTTCGATCAGACGTCGGCTCCGCGATGGCCGAGCTGTCGCCCCGCGACCGGCAGATGCTGTGGCTGGCCTATGTCGAGGGCGCGTCACACCGCGAGATCGCCAAGGCCCTCGGGCTCCGCGCCGCGAGCATCCGCTCGATGCTGTTCCGTGCCCGGCAGCGGCTCGCCGAGCAGCTCAAGGCTCGGGGACTGCGCCCGCAGGAGGAGGTGTCATGAGCACCAAACCGTGCCCCTATGAGGATGCAGTGAATCTGGCGGCGCGCAGCGGCGACTGGAGCCCCGAGCTCCGCGCCCACCGCGACGGCTGCATGACCTGCGCCGAGCTCACCCTGGTGGTGGCGGCGCTGGCCGCCGACGCCGAGTCCCTGTCGGACGAGTCCATCGCGCTCCCCGACCCCGGTCTGATCTGGATGCGCTCCCGCCTTGCCGCGCGCGAGCGGAAGTTCCACCGCGCCACCCGCGGCATCGTCATGGTGCAACGGGCTGCGGTGGCCGTCGCGGCGGCCATCGGGCTGGCCTTCGCGCCGGGATTGTGGAACCTCGTCAAGGGGGCCTTTGCCGGCCTCAGCTTCGGATCCCCCGTCGCAGGGCTGCCGCGCGCCGCCGGCTCGCCGCTGCTGGTGCTGATCGTCAGCCTCACCGTGTTGGGGCTGCTCGCCATCTCCGAGCTGACCGCGACCCCCGAAGGCTGATTCCCAGCCAGCTCACAATCGTGCGGCCGAGACGGCCGCACCATGGGGCTTCGCCCCAGGGGGCTACGCCCTCACAAGCAAGTGATATTTGCCTGTCACGGCGTAGCCCGAAGGGCGAAGCCGGATGGTGCTTTGTCCCGCCTGCACATCCCAGCGTTGATTGAGGAGTATTGGAGCGAACCCGAGGATTGGGTGACGTGGCTCACTCTTTCGAGATACATCTTTGTTTTCCCCGGGGGATCAGGTATCATTCCGCAGCAATCCCGAAGAGGAGTGAGTGGGAACAGATGTCTGGCGGAAAATCACGGAGAGGCGCATCCTCACGCGGGCTGCAGCTGGTCCAGTACGGCGCGGCGATCGCCGGCGTGCTGCTCGTAGGGGCATGGTTTGCGGCGTGGGTGCACGGCAACGTGATGAGCCGCCGCGATCTTGCGCGATTCGAGACCGCCCGGGCCGCCCATGTGCATGTGGAGGTGTCGCCGATGGCGCAGGCCGAGGCCCCTTCCGGCGCGCCGGTGGACACCAGCCTGTGGGCCGACGGCCGGACAAAGGAGTACCGGGAGAGCCTCCTCCACGACTTCGGCGTGCCGCTGGCGGTGATGCGGATCCGTAAGCTGGAGATCGAGGTCCCGGTGCTGCCGGGGACCGACGATCTGACCCTCAACCGCGGGGTGGGCTGGATCGAGGGGACCGCTCTACCGGGGACCGACGGCAACTGCGCGGTCGCGGGTCACCGCGACGGTTTTTTCCGCCGTCTCAAGGACATCGAGCTCGGAGATACGATCGAGGTCGAAACCCTCGAAGGCTCGCGGACCTACGTGGTCGATGATCTGACGATCGTCGATCCCTCGAACGTCACTGTGCTCGAGGAGCGCGACCTGCCCTCGGTCACCCTCGTGACCTGCTACCCGTTCTACTTTGTCGGCAGCGCGCCGCGGCGGTTCATCGTCCGCGCGTCCATCAGCGAACGGACGCCGCCCGGCCCAGCCGAGGAAGCCGCCCACCACAACCC
>JAIVTZ010000531.1:0-3234 GCA_049188105.1 Deltaproteobacteria bacterium
TCACAACCCTGCCGGTCGTGTTCTTCCAACTGCCCGGAGGAGCATTCGTGAGCGCGCTCTTTTATGTGTTGGTGGCCTTTGCCGCATTGACCAGCACCATCAGCCTGCTCGAGGTGGTCTCGAGCTACGCCATCGACGAGCTGGGATGGCGGCGGCAGCGGGCGACGCTGACCATGGGGGCGGCGATTCTCGTCTTCGGCATACTCAGCGCGGTCAGTATGGGGGGCAATGAGACCCTGTCGAAAATCAACCTCATCGGACGACCCTCCACCGCAGGGGTCTTCGGCACCCTCGACTATCTCGCCAGCAACTGGTTTCTGCCGGTCGGCGGCCTCCTGATCGCGCTCTTCACCGGCTGGATTCTCAGTCGTGATGAGACCAAGGAGGAGCTCGAGGAGGGCAACGGTCCACTCGGATGGGCGTTCCCATTATGGCGGTTTCTCATCAGGATCGCTGCGCCGGCCGCCGTCGGTGCAATTATCGTCAGCGTGATCCTCGGCGCCGAGTATCAGTAGACACCCGATGAGATATGCGGGTTAACCGCCGCTTCGGGCAGCGGCTTCGATTCGCGCTTCGGCCAGCCGCAACACCGCATCGAGATCCGCAAACTCATCCGCGGATGCCGATTTGAGCGCCTCTCGTGCCTCGGCTGCATCGGCACGCGCGGCTTCGACGTCAATCTCGTCCACCGTCTCCGCGATGGTCGCAAGCACCGTCACCGCATGCGGTTGGACCTCGGCAATGCCGCCTTGGACCACCAGTCTACCGGTTGTGTCGCCGTCGAACCACGTGACCTCGCCGGTGCCGAGGGAGGTCAGGAGCGGCGTGTGACCCGGCAGCACGCCGAGCTCCCCGAGGGCGGCGGGAATTCGAACCTCGTCGGCACGGCACTCGAGGACGCGGCATCGGGGCGTCACGACATCGAGGTGCAGACGTTCGACCACCTCAGTCCTCCGCCTTCATCTTCTCGGCCTTCTCGATCGCCTCATCGATACCCCCGACGTAGAGGAAGGCCTGCTCGGGAAGATCATCGAGCTCGCCGCCGACCAGCATCTTGAAGCCCTTGACGGTGTCCTCGACCTTGACGTAGCGGCCCTTCATCCCGGTGAACTGCTCGGCCACGTGGAAGGGCTGGGACAGGACGCTCTGGATCTTGCGCGCGCGGGCCACCGAGAGCTTGTCGTCCTCGGAGAGCTCATCGATGCCGAGGATGGCGATGATGTCCTGCAGGTCTTTGTACTTCTGAAGGACGCGCTGGACCTCGCGGGCCACCATGTAGTGCTCTTCGCCGACGACTGTCGGGTCGAGGATGCGTGAGGTCGAGGCGAGCGGGTCCACCGCAGGGTAGATACCGAGCTCGGAGATCTGTCGCGAGAGCACCGAGGTTGCGTCGAGGTGGGCGAAGGCGGCGGCCGGCGCTGGATCGGTGAGGTCGTCGGCGGGCACATAGATCGCCTGCACCGAGGTTATCGAACCGGTCTTGGTCGAGGTGATGCGCTCCTGGAGCATACCCATCTCGGTGGCGAGATTGGGCTGGTAGCCGACCGCCGACGGCATGCGGCCGAGCAACGCCGAGACCTCGGAGCCGGCCTGGGTGAAGCGGAAGATGTTGTCGATGAAGAGGAGCACGTCCTGCCCCTCGGAATCACGAAAATACTCGGCGACGGTGAGGCCGGTCAGACCGACGCGAAGACGGGCGCCCGGCGGCTCGGTCATCTGACCGTAAATCAGGGCGGCCTTGGAGTTCTCCCAGCTATCGGGGTCGATGACCCCGGCCTCGGTCATCTCGAGCCACAGATCATTGCCCTCACGGGTCCGCTCGCCGACTCCTGCAAACACCGAGAAACCGCCGTGCTGGAGCGCCACATTGTTGATGAGCTCCATGATGATCACGGTCTTGCCAACGCCGGCGCCACCGAAGAGACCCGTTTTCCCGCCCTTGGTATAGGGCTCGAGGAGATCGACGACCTTGATCCCGGTCTCGAACATCTCGGTTTCGGTGGACTGCTCGGACAGCGGCGGTGGTTCGCGATGGATCGGCAGGCGTTCTTCCGTTTCCACCGGTCCTCTTCCGTCCACGGGTTCCCCGAGGACGCCGAGGACTCGGCCAAGGGTCTGTCGCCCTACCGGAACCGAGATCGGCTCTCCGAGATCGATGGCTTTCATACCTCGAACCATACCGTCGGTGGGCTCCATGGCGATGCACCGGGCCCTGTTTTCACCCAGGTGCAGAGCGACCTCGGTGGTGACATCGATGGGTACCTCCCCTTTGTCACCGTCATCGACGATTTGGACCGCATTGAGAATCGCCGGCAGGTGCTGGTCGGGAAACTCCACATCCACCACCGGGCCGATGATCTGGACGACACGGCCGTTGACTTGCTCACTCATAAATCCTCGACTCCCTATCCCTCGAGCGCCTGCGCGCCAGAGACGATCTCGATCAGTTCCTTGGTGATTGCGGCCTGACGCGTGCGGTTATAAAGCAACGTCAGAGCATCGATCATGTCGTCTGCATTGCGGGTTGCCGTGGTCATGGACGTCATCCTCGCCGCATGCTCGGCAGCCACCGAGTCATAGAGCGCCCGCTGCACCTGGGTCTCTACATGCAGTGGCAGAAGCTCCGCAAGAAGAGTTTCGGGGTCCGGCTCGTAAAGGTAGTCCACCCGAACCTCGGCGTCGCCGGCGTCGGCTGGTGGCGGTTCGATCGGCAGCAAACGCTCGATCACGATATCCTGCCGAAGCATGTTGACAAAGCTCGAGTAGGCCATCCACACGGACTCGACCTCGCCCGAAGAAAAGCCGTCGATCAGTTGCTTTGCCAGGCGGGGGCCGTCATCGGCGGTCAATTTGGACATCGTCTCGCGTTCGTCGACGATCAAATTCCAACGCCGGCGACGAAAGAAATCCGAGGCCTTGCGCCCCATCACCGCGAGCTCCGCATTCGGCCACCGGCCGCCCTCGAGATCCTTTTCGACCGCCCGCAGCAAATTCGCGTTGAACGCACCGCACAGGCCCTTGTCGGACGTTATCACCACGACCCATGTGCGGTCTCCATCGTGGGACTCGAGCAGAGGGTGGCTGAACTCGGTACGGGCTGCAACATTTGCGAGCACCTGCGACAGGGCATCCGCCCACGGTCTGGCACGGGTGATCGCTTCCTTTGCGCGCCGCAGCTTGGCCGTCGCTACTACTTTCATCGCCTTGGTGATCTGCTGCGTCCCCTTGACGGAG
>JAIVTZ010000532.1:0-3232 GCA_049188105.1 Deltaproteobacteria bacterium
CACCAACGCAAAGAGCCCGCAGATCACACAGATCACGCAGATGGCCATTCTCGAGACTCGAGGCCGTGGCGAGGGCCCGGCCGTCGTCGAACGACGGCCAGGGACCGCTGAACCGGACCATCGCTCCGAACGCGAGCGTTCGTTACGATGGCCCGGTCCAACGGCCTGCGCTCGAAGCGCAGGCCTCGCCACTCCCTCCTTCATTTCGACTTGGGACGGATGCCTCGTCCCGGTCGCGGGGATGTGAGGCGGAACCGACGCGCCCCGGGCGCGTCGGCCGGTGGGAAGCACGGCTGCGACGAACGCTTGCGTTCGGAGCAGACGTGCTTCTCACCGGCAGGCGATCGAAGATCGCCGACTGTTCCGCCGTCAATCTATGGCACTGCGGCATCAGATCAGCGACAACCTCTTTGCGTCCTTCGCGCCTTGGCGGTGATAAGACGGACCGGCGGGTTGTGTCGGCTCGCTCGGTGAACAGAGTGACGCCACCCCAGTCGATGCGATGATCTGCGTTCATCTGCGTGATCTGCGGTTTCTCCGTTGCGTGGATGGGCGGACGGTTCGGCGAGGCTGCTACAATCCTGAGCCCGTACCGGGTGTTGGAGTGAGTGGATGACGGAGACCGTCGAGATCGGACAGCAGTTCGCCGAAGCACTTGAGACCGAAAACTGGAATCGAGTCGAGGAGCTGTGGCTGGAAGCGCTCGACGCCTCGCCGATTCCCACCACCGAGCTCTTCGAGGTTCGGCGTCTGGTCTGGAAGGCCGGTAGGAAAAACTTCGCCCGCACCCTTCTCGATCTCCTCGCCGAGTCCCTCGAGGGATCCGGTGCGGCGGCGGACGCCCTGGACGCGCTCCGCGAGCTCACCAGGCTGGCCGAAAAGAAACCCTCTCCGGAGCTGCTCGAGCGTCTGGTCCGCGGCCTGAAAGACGCTCGCGCCGACAGCCCCTCGCTCACGGCCATTCTCGAACATCACTCCATCGTCACGGCCAGACGGCCGCTCGACGAGCTCGACATTGCCAAATGTTGGCTCGACCATGACCTCGGAACCGTGGTCGAGGTCGTCGGCAAAGGCGTCGGTCGAGTGGTCGACCTCAATCTCCAGCTCGAAAACATCAAGGTGGATCTCGGTGGAACCCGTCCGGTGTCGGTTCCGTTCGGAGCAGTCAGACGTTATCTGCGACCCTTGCCCGAAGGTGATTTTCGCCGGCGAAAGGTCGAGGATCCGAAGAAGCTCGCCGCATTCGTGGAGCAGGCGCCGGCCGAAGCTCTTGTGGAGGTGCTGGAGAGCCTCGGCGAGCCGTCGGGCGTGGCCGCTATCAAGACCGCTCTCGAAGGCCTGGTATCAGCCTCCCGTTGGACATCCTGGTGGGCAAAGGCGCGCAAACACCCACGGATCCTGAGCTCGGGCTCGGGTTCCCGTCTGCGCTACGCCGCGAGCCACAGCGCGGAAGGTGCCGACGAGGCGCTTCTCGAGGAGCTTCGAGCCGCGCCTCCCGCCAAAAAGCCCGCCGCTGCGCGCCGCCTCGCCGATCGCGGAGGCGATGCCGCCCGGGCAGCCGCGGCGGTCCTCGAAGAATCCCTCGCCGAGATCGAGGCATCGAGTCCGGGCCTTGCGTGGTACACCTCCGGGGTCCTCGCCGGGTTGCCTGGTGGCGCCGAGATTGCAGACTCCTGCCGCCGGCGGTTGCTCGCGAACGCCGACCCACTGGCGCTGCTATCGGGTGTGAGCGACCGCGGCGCCCGTACCGATGCACTCGAGGCCCTCGTAGAGTCCCACCCGGAGAGTTGGCCAGAGATCTGGTGCGACTGGCTCCTGCATGAGGACAACACCCACCTGCTCGGCGAAATCGCGGGTCGCCTCGAAGCCGATGGACACTCCGCCCGCGTTGACCAGGCGTTCGAAGCCATCTTCCGTAACTACACCCAACATCCCGCGCAGTTCATCTGGGCCTGCGAGGCAATGACCGAGGAGGGTTGCCCCGAAATCCTACAAGCGCGTATGACGCCGTCACTGCTCGAAAAGCTGCCCGACACCCTCACCCGCAAGGAGTTCTCGGCGTTTCGGGGACGAGCCAAAGCTCTGCTCGACGGCGGCCGCGTAGCGATCCGGCTGCTGGTGGAATCGGCGAGCTCCCAACAGGCATCGCGGTTCAGCCAGAGAATCTCCCGCATCGACACGGTGGAACCGCAGCGAATGCGGTTGGTGGAGCAGGCGGCCGCGCAACGGCAGGATGCGCCGACCACCCAGGTGGAGCCGGTGCTGGCCGCCACCCGTGCCGCGATCGAGACCAAGCGCGAGGAGCTTCGCGCGCTCCTCGAAACGGAGATCCCCAAGACCCTCAAGGGCATCAACGCGGCTGCCGCCGAAGGCGATCTGCGTGAGAACTTCGAGTACCACATGCTCCGTGATCGCCAGGAGCTGCAGTCGGCGCGCGCCGCCAAGCTCCAGGAGGATCTGGCGGTGGTGCGGATTCTCGAGCCCGGCGCCGCCGACACCTCGGCCGTCAACATCGGCACCCTCATCCACCTCGAGACGAAGAGTGGAGAGCCGATCGAGCCCGTCACCATCCTCGGCGCCTGGGACGCCGATATCGACCGGCGTATCTTTGCCAACGGTTCCGACCTCGCGCAACGCCTGCTCGGCAGCGCGGTCGGAGACACGGTCGAGGTCGTGGAAGGCCTCGCGGCCATCACCCGCATCGAGGCGTGGACAGGCGCGGAGTGAATTCTCAAGTCTCAGTTCTCAATTCTCAATTGCCCACCCACCCAACCAGTTTTGAACCGCAAAGACGCCAAGAACGCAAAGCCCGCCCAGCCACCGGTTGAACCACAGAGACACAGAGGCACAGAGAAGGACACAGAGAGTCCCACCCAAGACTCCACTTCACGGCGAGGTCCAGGCCGTCGTCGATCAGATCGCCCGCGATCCAGATTCCCTGAGTCACGCCTACGCTGCGACGCTCAAGACCATGTATTCACCGAAGATGGTGAGTGCCTTCGACGCGATCGTCGTCGTTACGCCGGAGCATGCTCGCATTTTCAAGGACGCTGGATGGTCAAAGGACGATCTCAAGGCGAAGCTTCATGAACTCACCTTGATGGCGGGGGCCGATCTCGTGCGCGGCGCCGGCAGCCATTTTGCCGACACTTGCCAACCGTTCGCTACGCATGAGCTGTTTGTATGTGGCTTCCTGCCGCCAGACAGCGGCCGCCAGCTCTTCGCTACGCGC
>JAIVTZ010000533.1:0-3224 GCA_049188105.1 Deltaproteobacteria bacterium
TGTGTGATGAGTTTTGAGTTCTGAGTTTTGAGTTACGGACCCGTCCAGTGAACCGTAGGCGGGTCCATCAGGCACCACAGCCCTGGGATGTCTTGTGGGGCTAGCCCGCCAGGGTTGCTGCGGCGCAGTGGGCGGCGCCTTGGAGGGCGGCGTGATCGTCCAGGATCACCTTCACGGGGATCGACTCGAGCAGCGGACGCATCCGACCCTTGGCCAGGAAGCCCTCCATGAACGCACCACCCTTCAGCGCGGGCAGGATCTTCGGCGCGATACCGCCGCCCACCCACACGCCACCGGTCGCCATGACCTTGAGCGCCAGATTGCCGGCCTCCTCACCGTAGAGGCGCGCGAAGAGCTCGATGGTGCGGGCACACACCTCGCAGCGATTCTCGAGACCGGCGGTAGAGATCGCGGGGGTCGGATCACCCGTGCGATCCGCCTCGACGAACCAACCCGGTTCCGGTTGCCCGGCCTCGGAGAGCATGAACCGGTAGAGGTTCGCAAGCCCCGGGCCAGAGAGCACCCGTTCCCAACTCACGCGACCGCCGTGTCTCAGCCGGAGGGAACGCAGCAGCCCGTCGCCAAGCTCGTCGACGGGCGAGAAGCCGGTGTGACCCCCCTCGCACGCAAACGGCAGCATGGAGCGGCCGTCCCAGTAGATTCCCGCCTCGCCGAGCCCGGTTCCGGCGGCGATCACCGCCCCATTGCCGCACGCGTCGTCGCTCCCCCGGTTGAGTCGGCAGACCGCGGCCTCCCCCATCCGGACCGCCCCCCAGGCGGTGGCTTCGAGGTCGTTGATGAGCACGACCGGTGAAACCCCGGTCTCGCGTTCGAGGGCGTCGGCATCGACGACCCACGGCAGGTTGGTGGTGCGCATTCGGCGTCCGGTCACCGGCCCGGCGATCCCAAAGCAGGCCGCTTGACACTCGGCCCCCTGTCCCCCGAGAAACTCCGCGAGAATCTCCTCCAGACCGGAAGCCTCGGCGCTCACAAAGCTCTGCTCGCGGAACATGCGCAATTGGCCGTCCGCAACCTCGTACACGCCGAGCCGGGTCTTGGTGCCGCCGATATCTCCCGCCAGAACCTTCACGCCGCCGGTCCCTGCAGCCAGCATACGCCGTAGGGGCGCAGCAGAAGCTCGATGCGGCCGCCGCCCGCGTCCACCGGATCGCCTCCGGCCAGGTCGGCAAGCCGGCCGGGCCGCAGACCGGCCTCGGTCGCGGACAGGGAAATCTCGATCTCGTCCCTGCTGACGTTGACCAGGCAGAGCACGCGCGACTCTCCATCGGTCGAGGTTCTGACCACCGCCAGGACGCGGGGGTCGAGCTCGAGCACCCGCTGCTCCGCGTTCGGGTGAAAGGCGGGCTCGGCCACCCGCGCCCGCAGAAGATCCACGTAGGCTCGAGCCACGCGCGTGGGCACCGCCTCCTCATCCTGCAGGATCTCGAAGAGGCGGCTCTCGTCGATGCCCGAGCGGTTGATACTGCGCCGGCTGCCCTCGCGAAACACCGCCTCGACGTCGTTGCGTGATCCAAGGATGCTCGGCAGATAAACCCCCGGCACCCCACGCAGCACCAGCGCCACCGCACGCGACGCGATAAAGCGATCGATCTGGAGCTGCTGCGGTTCACCACTGTCCTCGGGGTTGAGGGCCGAGAACCAGGTGATGTTGAGCTCATACGGACTTTCGGCGCCGTCGCTGTCGGTCTTCATGGAGACGAATCCCCCATGCTCGCGGACGTGATCGCAGACGCCGAGGATCTCCTCCTCGGACAGAATGCCGCGCGCCCCCATCACCCCGATGCCGTCGTGCGAGTCGAGGAAGTTGAAGAAGGCGGTGGTTGCCGATGGTGGTTCGAGATCCGCCGCCCACGACGTGAGTACCCTCGCATCGGCGGTCTGGAAGGCGTGCAGCACCAGCGGCGGCAGCGCGAAGTTGTAGACCATCTGCGCCTCGTCCGACCCATCGCCGAAGTAGGTGATGTTGTCGGCGTGGGGAACGTTGGTCTCGGTGGCCACCACGACGTGCGGCGCCACCGCGTCGAGCACGTCCCGGAAGAGCTTGACCACCTCGTGGGTCTCCGCGAGGTGGGCGCCTGTGGTGCCGACCTCCTCCCACAAATAGGTGACGGCGTCCAGCCGCAGGAGATCGGCGCCGTGGCGCACGTAGAAGAGCATGATCTCGATGATCTTCAGCAGCACCTTCGGGTTTTTGAAGTTGAGGTCGATCTGGTCCTCGGAGAACGTGGTCCACACCCAGCGCGGGCCGTTGATGGTCTGGAACTCGGACAGCACCGACGAGGTCCGCGGCCGCAGGATCAGCTTCAGGTGCTCCTCGGAGATGGCGGCCTTCGACGAAAAGACGGTGAAGAAATCCTCGTACTCCGGGTTGCCGGCGAGGAACTGCTCGAACCAGTAGCTCTTGGACGAGATGTGGTTGAAGACGCCGTCGAACATCAGCTTGAAGTCGTCCTCGAGCTCGGCCACGTCCTCCCAGGTGCCGAGCTGCGGGTCCACCTCCTCGAAGGCGATGACCGAGAATCCACGATCCGACGAGTACGGGTAGAAGGGCAGGATGTGGACCGACGTGATGACACCGTCGAAAAAGTGCTCGACACAATCGGCCAGGGTCTTCAGGGGCGAGCGGTCTTCCGAGAGGATGAGATCACCGTAGGTGATGAGCACCACGTCGCGCTCGGTGAATCTCTCGATCGGGTCGAACACAGCCTCGGCGGCAATGATCTCGTCGGTGGCGTGGGCCTGGTGGACGCGAAGGATCCGCTCCAGCTCCCGCCATATCGGCTCGACTCCGTCCTCGCCATAGAGAAACGCCAGCCGCTTCTGCATGCGGTCCGCCAGATCTGTTGGGACCTCGAGAAGCGGCCGGGTGAAGTCCGGCTGCAGCCGGTAGCGCATCCCCCGAAAAACGGTGTCAGCTCGAGCCATTCACAACCTCCAATCAGCAAACCGGAATCAACTCACGGGAGTTTAACAGCCCGGCCCCACCACGCAGTTTTGAGTTTTGAGTTTTGAGTTTTGAGGTACGGGCGTGTTGCCGGAACAGGGAGAATATCGACAGGCTCGAGCGCGAGGCATTTGCCGAGCTGGAGCTCGGCGGTCCCAGGTTCGGACACCCCTCCCTGGGAACCCCTGGGAATGCCGAGCTCCAGCTCGGCACCTGCCAACCTCCGCCGTCCAATCGCGGGCATCACGCCCCAATAACG
>JAIVTZ010000534.1:0-3217 GCA_049188105.1 Deltaproteobacteria bacterium
GATCGACGGGGATCTTGTGTTCTCGAAACGCACTCTCGGCAGATTCCCGGACGACGGGGAGGTCGCGGAGGCCGTTCGCGGTCGAGGGTAGAGGTATTAGGTATCAGGTAGGTATTAGCTCATCGCAGCTTTGCTGGTAGTCCTCTTCCTCGGCCCCGGTGTCGATGTCTCGGTTCGTCCTGCTTGCTCGGCATTCTGAGAACCGCAGAGTTGTCGTTGCGATTGTCCGAGCTAATACCTAATACCTAATACCTAATACCTAACAGCTTCGTGGCGCTACGAATCATCATCCTCGGTATGTAGCCGCCGGCGATATATGTGCCGCTCGAGGATCCTCGAGTACGGCGTCCACGCCTCGTCGCCAGAGCCTCCTGCGGTGATCGCCTCGAGCATGCCGGCCATCTTCGAGTCCAGGTTGTCAGCCATGTGCACCAGCAGGGCTTCCGGAGTCTTCGGCCGCCGCGGGGAGCCGAAGCCGTACTCGCCATGGTGTGAGAGCAGCATATGGAGCAACTGCCGGCGGGTTTCTCGAGGAAAATTCTCCAGCTCACCGAGCTTCTTCTCGACAAACAGCGTCTCCATCGGCAGGTGCCCGATCAACCGCCCGTCGTCCGTATACTCGATCGAGGCCCCGATTTCGAGCTCCCAGATCTTGCCCAAATCATGCAGCAGGGCGCCCGCCATGACCAGGTCGGCGTCGAGATCGTAATGCCCTGCCAGAAGACCGGAAATCGCGGCCACCGACATCGTGTGTTCGAGAAGACCCGATCGAAATGCGTGGTGCATGGAACGTGCGGCCGGCGCCACTCGAAAACGCTCCTCCACCTCGGGATCGGAGAAAACCAGCGACAGCAGCCGGCGCAGGTCGGGATCGCCGACATCCTCGATCGCGTCCATCAACCGCTTCCACAGCAACGTTGGATCGATGGATGAAGAACGCAGAAAAAGCTCCTCGTCGACACGAGCCTCGGAAACCACCTCTGCCTGTCGCACGACAATCTGAAGCTGCTGGTTGTACCGTTGCACCTGGCCCTTGACCGTTACGACGTTTCCCACCTCGAGTACGCCGCGAAACCGGTCAACGTTCTGCCAAACCAGAGCCGTCACCTCGCCCGTGCGGTCGCCAAGGATTGCCGCCAGATAGGATCCCCCACCACGACGCTGGCGGATGTCGACGGTGCGAACGGCGTAAATTTCCTCGAGATCCGATCCCGCGCGGAGATCCTTGATCCACACCCGCTGCTCGTCGGTCATGATCCGCTATACCTCCAAAAGACCTCAGGCCAGTTGAGCGATTCTTGAGAATCGCTCATCTTGGGCTCAAGTCGTGCCAAATCGGGCAAAGACCAGGTCGAGATACTCGTCATGGACCTCCACCAGGTACTCGTTGCGTAGCTTCTCCACCAGGCCTCTCGTCTGGCTCTCATATGACTCTGCCGATCTCTGGCGACGAAGCTCCGGCATCACGTCCTCGAAGGGTTGGTATCCCTCGGGGATCCGCCGCACCAAACGAATGATCTGGAACCCCCCGGACACCGGAAGCGGGTCGGTGACCGCGCCGTCGTCGAGGCCCTCCAGCGCCTGTACGAGGTCCGCACGGCAGTCATCCGTCGGAATCTCTCCCAGCTCCTGCAGCTGGACACCTGCCAAGGTCGCCTCGGCCTTGAGGTCCGCACCGTCGCGCACCCGGCTCACCATCCCCAGGGCGGTTCTTTCGGCCTGGGCACCGGAAGCGTCGCCGTCATCCACCGGAATGAAAACCTGTTCGAGCTCGACCTTTGCCGGCACCAGATAGCGGTCCTTTTTTTCTTCATACTCCCGCCGCAGCTCCTCTTCGGTGACCTCGACCGGCCGCACCTCGCCCTGCACCGCACGCTGGAGGAGAATCGTCCGCCGATATCGTTCGCGGAGCATTTCGATGGTCAGACCCGAACTAATAAGGGCCTGTTCCCATTCCTGGTCGTCCTGCAGGTTGTTTTCCTCGCGGAGATTCTCGATCGCCTGGTCAACCATTTCTTCGTTGACATCGAGACGTTTTTCGGTGGCACGCTCCATGAGAATGAGCTCGTTCACGACTTCGTTGAGGAGCATCTCGACGAACTGGTGCAACTCCTCGCCGGTTGGCGTCTGTGGCACCTGGTTCAGCTCTTCCTGGACCCTGTCGGCAAACTCCGAGACGGTGACGATCCGATCGTTGACCCTCACCAGGATCCCCTCCAACAGGACTCGCTCGCCGGCTCCCGCAACCACCGCAACCGCCATCAACGCGATGACGAGGTTGACCACCCTATTCCGCATCACCATGACCCTCCGCATATCTGCCGCTGTATGAAAACCACAGGTGGCCTTCATGAACCTCGACGCCGGTCTCCGCAGCCAACCCGAGAATGCAATCGCGGAATAGCTCCCGCGCCTGCCGTTGCGCAAACTCAGTACGCACCGCAACCTCGACGATGCGGCGATCGGGAGGACCCGGTGGCACGACCTCCAAAACCTGAAAAACATGGAACCCAGATGGGCCTTGAACCGGATCAGAGAAAGAGCCGGCTTCGAGCGAGAAGATCACCTCGTCGATTTCCGGCGTCAAGCTCCCCTGATCGAAAAACCCAAGCTCACCGCCGTCCGCGGCGTTGGGCGCACGACTCACCTCACGCGAAACGTCGACGAAGTCCTCTCCCGCAATCAGGCGCTGACGCGCCGCCAACGCTTCCTCATGGCTGTTCACCAGCAGCTGCCTGACATGAGCCTGCGTCGGACGCTCCACTTCCAACCGCCGGGCCACCTCGTCGGCAACCTCTGCCTCGTCGGACGCCGGGGGCGAGCCGCAGAGCTCGTCGAGCAACCACTGCATCTCTGTCGGTCCAAGCGCCAACGGCTCGGACACCGCAGACACGTCGCGCCGGCGTGCAGTCTCTAACACCACCAGACGGTCGAGATACTGGTCGAGCAGTCGCGATGTCACGTCCGCGCCCACCCCCTGCCAGCCCTCACCGGTCACCTCGCTCACGTAATCCTGGAACAGAACGATCTCGAGCTGCCGGCTGCCGACCCGCGCAACAGAGTCGCCGTCAGCACTACAACCCAGGACTCCGCCCATCGCGAGCACCGCGAAACACCGAAAGAAACGACACAGAGTGCCCATCCGCGAAGACTATCACGGTCGGGCCGCCGGCCCGCCCGGATGCAAGATACAAGATGCATCCATCCAACCACCCCC